>JBAYRB010000592.1:0-2503 GCA_041676905.1 Spirosomataceae bacterium | reverse complement strand
GTCAAAAAGTCGCGCATGTTTGCCAACTTCACCGGATACGCCGAAGCAATGGTAAGAGGAGGGGCGAAATAATTCATCCCGGTCGAAACATCGCTGATAATTTCCGTGCCGTCGCGGAGGAAGACATGACCCCAGGGATTGGCGTAGGGATACGAAACATAGGGTTCCAACTTGGCTGTTTCGGGTTCATAGCGCCAGGTCACCCCATAGTCCCCCCGGACAACTCCATAAGGGGTTTCCACCTGCGAATGAAGGAATGTGCCCGTGTGCCAGTACAATGCACCGTCCGGACCCCAGGTATAAGCCGCCAAGGTGTGGTGGACATCTTCCGTGCCAAAGCCATGAAGGATGATTTCTTTCTCGTCCGCTCGACCGTCTCCATCGGTATCCTTCATAAACCAGATATTGGGAGGTTGAGACACATAGACGCCGCCCTTGCCGATTTCGATACTGTTGGGCATGTACAATCCATCCGCAAAGATTGTTTCCTTATCGGCTACCCCATCGCCATCAGTATCTTCTAGGATTAAAATTTTGTCATTGGGTGGGGCTCCCGGAAGGTATTGTGGATAGGACGGCATGTCGGTCACCCACATGCGACCTTGTGGGTCAAAGGTAATCTTCACCGGATTGGTCAACGAAAAGTCCACTTCCGAAGCGTACAAATTGATTTCAAATCCTTCAGGGAGTTCAAAAAGCTCCGGACCTGGTTTTTGTATTTTGCTTTTATCCGGAATGACGTATTGAACGGTATCATTTAAAATTTGATGCGCTTGGGCAAAGGCTGATTCATCTCCGGTTTGGCTGAAATTCCACAGCACCGTATCAAGACGACTCACCATTGTTTCGAGTTTAGCCATTTCGCTAGGGTAGGAAATGGGTCCCCCCTTGGGTTGCACCCAGGGCTCCTTCCGCCGACCTACTATGTATTCACTGTTTACAGCTCGATAATGATAGAAAAACTGCTGATTCTTTTGGTCGACCAATACTTTAAGACGTTCCAAATCTGGCTCCCAGTCGCTTTTTGGAATTGCCAATGTTTTAGCCATGATCTGGCTTACAAGTTGGTAGCCTTTGTCGTTTAGGTGAATCCCATTGATGGTGAGCGGCTCAGACTGAGAATACGCTCTCTCTGTTCGACTAAACAAATCGATGAAGGGAATGTCAAGCTCGGAAGCCACCTGCTTCATGGCCTGCGTATAACGCTTAAGGTTGCGGTTATGTTCCGAAGGGTCGGGTAATAGGCCACCAAGTTTTTCATGAGCTATGGGGGAGACCAATATAAGTTGGGGCGCCGAACGGCCGTTATACGTATTTGACTTTAAATGTTGTAAAAAAGTCGTCAATTGTCGACGAAAAGCGTCGAGACTATCCGGACCCTTGAAGGCTTCATTGAGACCGTAACAGATGAATAGGTAGTCGGCTTTCAGTTTTTTTAGGAGATCGTCCTGGGTAGGGAAATTTAAGGGTCGGGTACTAAGAGTGATCTCATCCCCACTCCAGCCCAGATTTCTGATTTTTAGATTTTTATCCGGGTAATTGTGGTGCAATAGGGTTTCAAAATAATTGTAATGCTGAAGCCTTTCGGCAAAAGTATTACCGATCAAAACGATGCTGGCATTTTCTTCCGGCTGGAATTCATAGACCACCGGTATTTCGTTTTGATTACAAGAAGTAATAAAAAAGACGATCAGCAAGAAGATGGAAGAATGTAAAAAGGGTCGAATCATAAAGTCACTGGGTTGAGCCCTGTGGTAGCTACGGGCTGCAATATAAAGTGAAAAGAGGCCGTTTTTTACCTGCAAATAGGTAATGTAGCTCCCTAATTAAGAGGGAAAGCTTTTTCAAATCCCTTTCCCTAAAGGGTAGAAATCCCCTTTCAGTCGTTATTTCGAAAATACCTATTCAAAATATACTCGGGCTGATGTACATCAGGCTTACGTTGAAAACTGGAAGGGTCGTAATCCATAGGCAGTATCTGGGCAGCTGTTAGTGTTACCGTATCATGGGTTTCTTTCTGCCATTTCTTCAAAAGTGCCATCAGTTCGGCTTCTTTAGCGGCGTATTCCGACTTACCGGCTAGGTTGTGGAGTTCCAAGGGATCCTTTTTTAGGTTAAAAACCTGGGTATAATCACGTTCAGGGTAAAGAATTAATTTCCATTCATCGGTCCTCACCGACCTGATGGTGTGCCGATAGGCGTTGAACATCGAAGCGCGTAGAGATTGCTTGTTCCCTTTTACTACGGCACTGTGATCCATCCCATCGACCTGGGGTGGGAGGGGCAAACCACTTAGGGTAGCCAATGTAGGAAAAAGGTCGTAGAGGTAGATAAAGGCGTGGGAGACCTCGTTTTTAGGGATGCCGGGTCCGGCTATAATAAAGGGCACTTTCATACTATGTTCGTAGAGGCTTTGCTTTCCGAGGAGGCCGTGACTTCCCATGGCAAGACCGTTGTCGGCGGCATAGACGATGATGGTATTTTCGTACTGTCCGGTCGACTT
>JBAYRB010000591.1:0-2506 GCA_041676905.1 Spirosomataceae bacterium | reverse complement strand
TGTATTACCTGCCATTCCTAACAATTTGCTCATCAGTCATGCGGCGAATAGCGTATACGGATCAACGCTTTCCATTCCATTAAAACTCTGGCATGGCTTCAATGTGACGCTTATGCTGAGTGCGGGAACATTGCTAGCGGGTCTTTTACTCTATTTTAAGTTTAGACCTCAAGCCATGTCTGCCGCTACGGAGTACTGGTCGCATAAAATCTCGCCCCAGGGTATAACCGAGTGGGTGGGTGTACAGACAAGATTGTTAGCCTACAATTACACCCGATTAATGCAAAACGGGTTTCTGAGAACCTATGTGATGACCATCGCAGTATTCATAATCGCATTAATTGGATATCGGTTTTTTTCCACGGTGGATCTTCGGGTAAATACGTCCAATTTTACCGAAATACGTTTCTTTGAGTTTATAAGTTTCACCATAATGGTTATAGCGATTATGGTGGCAGTACTGACCAACTCTCGACTTACCGCAATCGTCAGTATCAGTATCATCGGATACACGATCTGTTTGATTTTTGTTTACTACGGAGCTCCTGACTTGGCAATGACCCAATTTACCATTGACACCCTAACGGTGGTTTTATTTGTACTGGTGTTGTTCCGATTGCCTCAGTATCTAAATGAAGCGAACCTGAAGATAAAGTTAAGAGATGGCTTTATATCCCTAATGTTTGGTACTTTGATTTCGCTTATTACGCTCCAAGCTCTCATCTCGCCAGCGAATAAACAAATCAGCCGCTTTTACGCAGATAATGCTTATTTACTTGCAAAGGGTAAGAATGTGGTGAATGTGATTTTGGTAGATTTCAGAGGAGCCGACACCATGGTAGAAATAATGGTACTGACCATTGCAGCTTTGGGAGTTTATAGTTTATTGAAACTGAATGCGAAACCAACCGATAGAGACTAAAAAAATCGTATGCAATCGACCATATTAAAAACGGCAACCAATTATCTATTGCCACTGCTTCTAATGTTTGCGGTGTTTATTCTTTTGAGAGGGCACTATGAATCAGGAGGTGGTTTTGTGGGTGGATTGATCGCGTCCATCGCATTTGTTTTACACTCATTTGCCTACGGCTTAGACCAAACGAAGATCTTATTGAAATACCCGCCCATTACGTTCATCCCCGTCGGACTGTTGGTTTCGTTTTCAGCAGGTATTATGCCGATGTTTTTAGGCCAACCCTTCATGACCGGCCTTTGGTCCGAAAATCCATTACCAGTGTTAGGGGTGGTGGGCACGGCGTTATTATTCGACATTGGTGTTTTTATTGTCGTCATTGGGGTAACCCTCACCATACTTTTCACCATATCCGAATCGATAGAATAGATAAATATGGAATTTTTATTAATATTTTTAATTGGCCTACTTTACTCATCCGGCATTTATTTAATGCTTCGGAAAAGTATGGTTAAGCTCTTATTGGGGCTGATTTTGTTGGGGAACGGCGCCAATATTCTCATATTTTTGATGGGCGATATTGCGAAAGGGCACCCTCCTATCATTTCCAAGGATGCCAGTATTTTTACTCAAATGTACGCTGATCCCGTACCACAAGCTTTGATTCTTACGGCGATTGTGATCAGTTTCGGCCTGCAATCCTTTGCCATTATTTTATTGAAAAGAGTGTATCAAATGACGAAGTCCGACAATTTGGACACGCTAAAACCCCATGAGGTGGATATTTGATGGGTTGGTACAATTGATCAAAATTAATTGAATTAAGGTAGTAGATCGACCTGCCATTGCCTAGTTTGACATAGAATAACTAATGACCGACAATCTTCTCATATTACCCATTTTTGCACACCTGCTGATAGCGGTATTGCTGATTTTTGCCTGGGGGCGTGTCAATATACAGAGGGTAATCAGTATTTTAGGCCATTTTCTGGTGCTTCTTGTAAGCATCCAACTCTTTCGTAAAACGTGGTTTGCGGGCATTCTCACCATGCAGGCAGGTGCATGGAAGGCTCCGTTTGGGATTACCTTTGTCTCGGACACCCTCAGTGCCACTTTTGTATTATTGACTGCCATTGCCGGGCTAGGTGTGGGAATTTTCTCCATGGTTGGTATCAGTCGTTCCCGTATGCAATTTGGGTATTTTCCCATTTCTCATTTTTTGTTAATGGGTTTGAACGGTGCATTCCTGGCAGGGGACATCTTTAACCTCTATGTCTGGTTCGAAATCGTCATTATTTCCTCCTTTGTGTTGATGACCCTTGGAGGAAAGAAACCTCAAATGGAGGGTGCCATTAAATATGTGGCGTTGAATATGTTAGCATCCACCGTTTTTTTAACGGCCATTGCTATTTTATATGGGTTGACAGGGACCCTCAACATGGCGGACCTTTCCCAAAAGGTAGCTCAAATCGAGAAAAAAGAGCTCGTAAGTGTCACCTCCCTTTTGTTCTTCATCGGATTTGGTATTAAGTCGGCTGTCTTTCCTCTGTATTTTTGGTTACCCTCTTCGTACCATACACCTCCGTCGGT
>JBAYRB010000590.1:0-2511 GCA_041676905.1 Spirosomataceae bacterium | reverse complement strand
GTATAATACCTTCGATCAGATTTCTCGTAACGGTTTGGACGGTGGTATTGACCAGTTCCGTACGGTCTAAAAAGGGTTCAATTTTGACGTCGTTCGGTAAGATTCGGTTATTTAATTCATCGATTTTCTCCTTGAGCCGTTGGATCACGTCGCTGGGGTTTTCGCCTCGAAGCATCATCACTATACCTTGAACCAGGTCATTTTCATCCTGCAAACCCACTTGGCCAAGTCGTGGTTTAGCCGTCATGTGAACTTGCGCTACATGACGCACCAAAATGGGCGTTGTGCCGCGTACCTCAATCAGTATATTCTCTATATCGGCAATACTTTCCAACAAGCCCACACCTCTCACAACATAGGCTTGATCTCCTTTTTCGATGACATCCCCCCCAACGTTCAGATTGCTTTTTTCAACCGCTTCAAAAACATCCATGGGGGAGAGGTCATAGTTAGCCAGCTCGGTCGGATTGATCTGGATTTCATAAATTTTTTCTTCCCCACCGAAGCTAACTACATCCGAAACGCCGGGTACAGCTAATAACTCCCTTTCGATGACCCAATCGTGGATGGCTGTGAGTTCCGCCAACGGTCGCTTGCTTTTCAATACATATCGGTAGATTTCACCGGTGGCTCCGTAGGGAGATTCGATTCGCCCATCGGCACCTTCGGGAAGTTCAACCCCCTGGAGTCGGTTGGATGCATATTGTTGGGCATAAAAATCGTCTACATCGTCTTCGAACAATACCGTAACTACAGAAAGCCCGAATAGGGAGATTGACCTCACTTCCGATTTTCTGGGAATGGTATTCATTTCCTTCATCACAGGTAGGGTGACGAACTTTTCCACTTCCTCAGCACTCCTTCCCGGCCATTGTACAATAATTCGAGCACGCGTATTAGTTACATCAGGGAAAGCCTCAATGGGGGTATGGATATAACTTATAACCCCTGCGATGGCCAATAAGGCGGTAAGGAAAAAAACAATAAGATGATTCCTCAGGGAAAAAGAGACAACCCCTTGTATCAGTTTCTGCATTAGTTCTGGAAATTCTTCAGTTGTTCGAAAATCAATAATTGGTTTTTCGAGACGACCGCATCGGTAGTATCAATGCCAGCTTTTAGGTAAGTTACCCGATTATTATCGACTAGGATATCGACCTTCTGTAGGGCTAATTCGCAGTCATTTTTATAGACAATTACAAAATGTTGATTGTCATCAAATACAATCGCCCGCGTAGGCACGGCCAAAGCGACTTGTTGCAAGGGTTTGAAAGCATGAATATCCACATGCATCCCCGGTTTCAATTTCAATTCAGCATTATTTAATTCGATTCGGGCTTTCAAGACTTTTTCCTCGTCATCCATGACCGATGGAATCGCGTTAATTTTCCCCTTGAATTGATCGTCTCGATACGACAAGGTAGTGATGTTAACGTCCATTCCTTCATGAATTTCACTGACGTTAGTAGCATAAACGTTTCCCAAAACCCAAACTTTACTTAAGTCGGATATAGTAAATAATGCACCTGATTCCGGTGAAATTTGACTGCCTGCTGTGATGTTTTTTTGGGTCACGATCCCTGTGGCAGGTGCCCGAATTTGAAAAACTCCGTCCGTAAGACTGGCACTGTACAACTCTAAGTATTCAGAAGTACGGGCTAGTTCGGATCGGAGTATGTCGACCTCACTTTGCGCCTCCATTAAGTCTTTCCGTGACGAAATACCTTGATTGTACATCGATTGGACCGACTGTAACTTGGTTTCCGCCACGCCAATTTGCGATTGCAGTTTCTTAAATTCGGAAGTGAGTGTACTGAGTTCAGGGCTCCGTAATTCGGCGAGTACCTGCCCTTTTTTTACTTGATCTCCCAAGGTGAAGTTGGTTTGTGTTACTACGCCACTGACAAGACTGACAAAGGATACAACACGATCAGACATGGCTTCGACTGTGCCCGTCAAATGGATCGTTTGTTCTACATTTTGAAAGGATGGACGAACCAATTCAATCCTTTCCTTGAAGATAGAATCCAAACAATATACCGATGCTTGGGCAGGCTCGTCCTGGATCGGATTGTTGCAAGATAGTAGCTTCACTATCAAAGCGACGTATAGTAAATTTTTAATTTTATCCATGGTGAATTAGATGTCGTAATGGGTTAATTCCGGTACTTCACTAAGTCTGCTCCAACTGAATAGTTCAATTCTTCCATCTTGTCAGCTAATGATTTCTTTGTCTCGTTAAGAATTGATTTGTTCTGCATATAAGCATTCAAAAAGTCCAGATATTCGACTAAACTCACATTACGATCCAGTAGGTTCTGACGGTAGGCTAGAAGGAGTTGGTCTAACTCCTGTTCGTAATCGGGCTTTATCTGGATATAGAATTGAATGGTGGAGTTTAAATTTTGATAGGCTGCTACCACCTCGTTTTCTACCCCTACCCAAAGGTGGTCCAATCGGGATTTAGCTTGGTCTTTTTCCAGTTCTGCGTATTTTATATTACCTTGATTC
>JBAYRB010000589.1:0-2519 GCA_041676905.1 Spirosomataceae bacterium | reverse complement strand
CATAAATTTTCGCATCAACGGGAAAACGGTACCACAACCCCTTAATGAAATGCCAGATCAGTCCTTTCACCCCATCCAGGAAGCCTAGTTTAAATATATATCGATAGACAAAGTAAAGAAATGGACGTGTAAAGAGGGGTAGTGAGGCGTATTTAATCTTTAGATAGCGGGTCCTTTGTTCCTGTGTACCGAAAAGTGAGGGAGTCACCGTAGGTTTATCTTCGAAATTATATTTGATATTCAGGAGGTCAATGATTTCACGGGTGGCGTAATTATTATGTTTTTGAGTCCACCAGGACAAATTATTCAGGTTATGATCAACGATATCTTGCTCCAATTTGCGGGTGGTGCCTTCGTGCAGTTTGATATGCTCGTCCATCCATAGTTCCTCACA
Source organism: Spirosomataceae bacterium (assembly GCA_041676905.1). Taxonomy (GTDB): domain Bacteria; phylum Bacteroidota; class Bacteroidia; order Cytophagales; family Spirosomataceae; genus Ravibacter. The sequence goes on along the minus strand of JBAYRB010000589.1, from coordinate 2,125 downwards.
ATGGCCTTTTCCGTTACGCCAGATTCTCAATAACCAAATAGGGTAATAACCTCCTCGCCGAATCCATTGGTTCATGAAGAAAACCCTCCTTTTGACGTAGAATCCCGTTACCTCCGAGGGGATATCGCCCGACAAAAGGGTCTGAAGTTCTTCCTTTAATTCAGGAGTGATATACTCATCGGCGTCCATTCGCATTACCCATTTCGTTTGATAAGGGTTGTTTTCAATGGCGTAATTAAATTGGAACGCATAGGATACCCATGGATTAGTTACAACTTTAGCACCCTTGGCTTCGGCTCGTTCGCGCGTATTATCGGTGGAAAACGAGTCTACGATGAAAAATTTATCCGTAAGCCCGGCAAAGCTATCGATACAACGTTCGATGTGCAGGGACTCATTGTGCGTAAGTATTAGGACGGTTAGACTAACCATAGGATTGTTTTAAGCAGGTCTATGCAAATTAGATGCCTGAATAGCATTTTGATAGGTTTCAAGCATTTTCCCAGCTACAATTCGTATGTCAAATCGCTCGGATACCATACGGTAGGCATTGGCCGCTTTTTCGAGCCGATACGTTTCACTGCTCAACATTTCATCCAAGTGACGGGTCAGATCGGCTGCATCCAATTCGGTCAGCGCCGCTGCGTTGTATTGGCGTGTATAATCCCCAAAACCGGTCCGATCCGAAACAATTACGGGGAGACGGGACGCCATTGCCTCCAATACTGCTATGGAAAAACCCTCCGAATAAGTAGGTAATACAAAAACAGTGGCATCGGATAAAGCCGCTTTTTTCATTTCACCGGTCAACATACCCACAAAGGAAACCTGGCCAGAGAGGTTATGTTGGTTGACAAATGCCCGGGCTTCTGCCTCGTAGCCATCGTCAGGCCCCGCTATTACCAACTGGGTATCCGGCTTTTTTTGGGTATAATCTCGAAACGCAGGGAGTAATAAATCCAGCCCTTTTTTGATATTGAGGCGCCCCATAAAAAGCAATATTTTTTGGTTTTCAGGGATGCCGAATTTTTTTCTAAAAGTGCCTTGGGGGGGGAGTGATTCGTAATCTGTAAGTTTCATGCCGTTTGGGATGATCACCAGGTTACGAGGAGCGTGGCCAAGGTAATGTGTTACGTCTTCTTGTTCTTCCAGATTATTGACATGGATGACATCCGCTTTTTCAAGGAGGTTTTTCTGGTAAAGCAGGGTGACAATCTTCTTTTTCCATGCATGATGATTCACTGCCCATCGATCGAGAAGCCCGTGGATGGTGATGATCTTAGGGGCTTTTATTTTGAGTAAAAACGGTGCTAAGCTTCCAAAATGCCAGATTCCGTGTATATGGATGATGTCAAACGCATTTCCATGATTTTTAAGGTATAGGTATAGCTCGACGGAGAACTCCCGATAGATATTGGCTAATGGTTGTGTACGACGACAAGGTATGATTTGCGCCCCCTCCGGAGCAGGGTAAAGTTTATCTCCATCCGACATAGGACTCAGTATAGTTACCTGATGCCCTTGAGCGATAGCTTCTACCGTATGGTCGTAAATAATTCGTGCCGGACCTCCGATTTCCCAGGTGTAGGCACAGATATTCAATATTTTCATGTTGTATTACGCCCGCTTAACTTTGCAAAGGTATCAACCATTGCGCTGGCTACTTTCTCGACAGCGAAGCGGTTAACCAGTTTTTGACCGTGTGCCCCCATTGCACTTCTTTCTTCCCTAGAGCTGTTCATGAAGTACATGAGCAATTTTGACAATTCCATTTCGTCAAAGGGATTGAATGTGTATCCGTTTTTTCCTTGCTCTACCAAATCAGCGCTACACCCACATTTCTCGGATACGATAACGGGCAAACCACAAACGAGTGCCTCATTGACGACTAGTCCCCAGGGTTCAGAATAACTCGGCAAGATTAACACATCTGCCTGAGCAAGCCATTTGGGAACTTCCAGCCAAGAAACCCCTCCAGTTAGTTTTATCGATGTAAGTCGACTGTTATCCCGTATTTTTTCGATTTCTTTTCGTTCTGGTCCATCGCCGACCAAAAGCAATTCCCAAGGGTTTTGATAATGTTGAATGGCATTTTGATAGGCGTTAAGCAGGAGCCGGAGATTTT
>JBAYRB010000588.1:0-2522 GCA_041676905.1 Spirosomataceae bacterium | reverse complement strand
TTCACTTTCCGCAGCCGATGAAGAGCGGTCCGTTAGGTAATTCAGGGAAGCGAAATTTCCGCCGCGTGCAAAGGTTGCATAGAGCCGGGTCAACTCCTCCAGGGTAGTACCACAACCCCCTAGGATCAGCGACAAGCCCAAATCTTGCTCTTGCTTCTCGATGGTTCTAAAACCCGCTTTTTTTAAGCCCTCTACCATCCCTTTCATTTCCACTTTTTGCAGTAGTTTCACCGCCGGAATATTCAGCGAGTGGGATAGAGCAAAGGCTACTGTTACGGGTCCATTGAACTTTCGATCAAAGTTTTCCGGTTCATATCCATCGAAATTCGATGGTACATCATTAATAACGGTTTGAGGTATGACAATCCCTTTATCAAACGCCAGGGCATATAGGAAGGGTTTTAACGTGCTTCCTGGGGAGCGTATCGCTCGTACACCATCAACTTGTCCTCCGTCTACGGGGTTATTGAAATTGGCTGAACCAACATATCCTTCCACCTCCATCGTTTCATTGTTGACGATTAAAACGGCAGCGTTCTGAATATTAAATGTTCGGATCCGATTCATGTAGTTGCTCACCAACGTCTCGGTTTGTTGTTGAATCGTCTGGGACAAGGTAGTTTTGACAATTGCTTTATCGGGCGTTTGCCTTTTAAGGCGCACCGATAAGTGGGGAGCCGCTTTGGGAGCCTCCCTACGGATCGCTGTGAGGGGTTCGTTTAAAGCGTCGTCGATCACTTGGGGTGTAAAAAGGCCTTTTTCCTTGAAATAGATCAACCATCGATTCCGTTCCGCCAGCAATCGATCACCTCCTGTTCGGGGATTCAAAAACCGGGGGTTATTTGGAATGACGGTTAAGGTTGTGATTTCAGCTAAGCTGAGTAACTGGGGAGGTTTCCCAAAATAAAGTATAGAGCCCGATTTAATCCCTTCCACATTGCCGCCAAGGGGTATTAGGTTATAATATAGTTGTAGAATTTCGTTTTTTGAAAATTGCCTTTCCAGTCTGAGCGCATTCCAAATTTCGATCAGTTTATTTTTATAGGTTCGGGGCCTGGGTTCAAGCATACGGACCACCTGCATGGTGATCGTCGATGCCCCTGATACCTTTTTCCCGCGGGTCGTATTAAGCAAAAGTGCTCTCGCTATCGCGACAGGATTAATGCCTGGATGGTAGTAGAAATATTTATCTTCTTTAAAAAGAATAGTTTTTCTGAGAAGTGGAGTTATTTCATCGAGTTCGGCATACATTCTCCATTTATCGTCGGATGTCAGAAATGCATGCAATAGCACCCCATTTCTATCTTTTATTTGGGTGGAATAAGAAGTGTTGACGGGATAGGGAAAGGTATAGTCATAGATCATTACGATTGTGATAAGGATCAAGACTAGAAGCATTAACCTTATTTTCATACCTTTCCTCAAAGCATCTGAACGTACCATCAATTACAAAAAAACCGGAGGCTTTCGAATTCGAATTACTCCGGTTTAAATTTATCGATCCTAACTCACTTTCAATTGGCAGTGCTTTTAAAAAACCCTTTGGGATCAGGTGCTTTTTCAACCAACTGCTCTACATATTGCAAATTGACAAGTGAGAAGTTCAATTCCCTTCCTTTATGGAGATTTTCCCAGGCTTGGGTGTAATTACCCTTATAAAATTCGGTAATCGACAAATTATAGAAGGTCTGGGCATATTCCGGGTCCAATTGGGCGGCCTGTTCCAATAACTTTTTGACGTCGTCTAGTTCCAGGCTTGTCGGGTCCTCTTCGTACAGTTTGATCGAAATGGAAGATAGGTCAACCAGCAAGGGAACGTTTCGGGGTTCTACTTCCACTCCTTTTTTAAGCATACGAAAGGAGTTGGAAAGGTCATTTCGTTGGAAGCATACGACCCCAAGACCCCAATAGGCGTCCACATTTTTTTCGTTTAACAGATGGGCCAGATTGAAACGGTAAGTTGCGGTATCGAGCTGACCTTCGGCCAGGTATTCCCAACCTCTTGCAGCAAAAAACTGACTCGCTTCTTTACGGGAACCGAAATTGGCATCACAATCATCGAGAAATCGAATTTCTTCCTTGATCTGATCGGATGACTTTCTCATTTCACCGAAAAGAGGCAACACTTTCCGCTCCGACAAAGACAATATTTGTTTTTCCTGTGAAGAAACCGGTTGACTATTACTTACCAATTGTGCTTGTGCACATATCATACCAGGTAACCCCAAGAACAACCAAATACCGACCCGAATTTTCATTTTAACTTTAGTTCTATTCAGCTTTAACCTTGAGAAGGGACGTCTCAGCTATGAAACGGTAAGGACACAAAAATATTACATTTTCTTTATTTGTTCCTGCGTATGGGTTTTTTCTTTGATGTAGTTTTTTTGGAATCGGGACGTTTCTTCTTTTCGTGGAATGCTCCCTTATAATCAGGGTCTTCCCGTTTACGTTGCGCATCGATTTCCCTTGCCATGGCCTGTTTTTCCTCAAAGGACGTAGGTGCTATGGGAATATCGGGT
>JBAYRB010000587.1:0-2523 GCA_041676905.1 Spirosomataceae bacterium | reverse complement strand
TCATTTGTTACAGGCTCAGTTTGGGAAATCGTAAATTTCAGCTGTGGGCGTATATAACCCGGCCATTTCCCATACCAGGTAACACCTTCACGATAGTCCTGAATATCAAATGAAATTATTTCTTCCAGGTTGAATAGTACTTGACTGGTATCCTTTACCATCATTACTGAAATCACATAACTTCCGTCATTTAGAAAATTTCCGGGGATTTCGCAAACGGCTTCCACGATTCCCTTAGAGAAAGTTTGTGCCTTTGTACCCACATTAAAAATGCATTCTCCCGTATAAGCATAGAGGTGTATGCTGAGATTTAACATCGCATTATCCTCATAGTTCCAAAACTCGCAAACCAGTTTCATCGACGTGCGAACATCGATGTGAAGCAGACCGTCGAGGTAATTGGGAACCAGTTTCACACATTTCATGCGAACCTGGTCATTACCGGGTGCGTTGGAAGGGTCGTCCCAAACATGTTCCAAGCTTTTTTGAGAAACGCGACTCAAATAGGTACTGACAATATGGGTCGTGTCACCGTGTTCTAATAACCTCCCTTTTTCAAAATAGAAGGCTTTGTTACAAAGTGATTGGACGGCTGTAAGATTGTGGCTTACGAAGAGGATGGTTCTTCCGCTTTCGGAAACATCCCTCATTTTCCCGAGACTTTTCTTTTGGAACTCGGCATCACCAACGGCTAATACTTCGTCAACGATCAGTATTTCCGGTTCTAAATGAGCCGCAATAGCAAACCCCAAGCGAACGTACATCCCGGAGGAATATCTCTTAACAGGGGTGTCGAGAAAGCGCTCAACACCGGCAAAATCCACGATGGCGTCAAAGGATTTCTTAATTTCCTGGCGTGTCATGCCTAAGACAGAGCCGTTGAGATAGATATTTTCACGACCTGTAAGTTCGGGGTGAAACCCAGTCCCCACTTCCAATAAGCTGGCGACGCGCCCCTTGATATTTACCCGACCCGATGTGGGTTCTGTAATCCTACTTAAAACCTTTAGTAAGGTTGACTTACCCGCTCCGTTGTGTCCCACAATTCCCACTCGATCCCCACGCTCAATTTCAAAACTCACATCCCTTAACGCCCAAAATTCTTCCCGAGTATTCGCTTGGTTTTCCAAATTATTTCTCGAAAACAACCGCCTGCTGGTTTCAGAAAACCAATCCCGGATGGTACCTCCAGACCGTTGGTTCTTGTGGTCGATGATGTACTTTTTGCTAATATTTTCAGCTACAATTACAGGCATATTCTCTATCAGGGAGTCTCAATTTTAGAGATGGTCAACGAAACTGCTTTCTTTTTTACGGAAGTATGTCACAGACAATACTAAGGCTATCGTCGAAATAATAATGGTACTATATAGGCTCCTAATATCAAAATAGGCATTGTTTCCCAATAAACACCAACGGAATCCGTCCACCAGACTGACGATCGGATTCAACAGATGGTATTTGTAGTACCAGGTACCAGCCACCATCTGACTACTGTACGCAATTGGACATGCGTAGATTCCTACTTGAACAATAAAGGGAATCAATTGCGCAATGTCTCTGAAACGCACATTAACCGCTGCAAAAAATAGGCCAAAGCCAAAAGCGGTCATAAAGGTAAGTAAAATAAAGAAGGGGAGATATACAATATTACTAGACGGCCAATAGGAATAGCCGACGATACTGATGAGTAAATACAATACGAAAGCAATCAGAAAATCTACCAAACCGACCGATACAGCGCTAAGGGGCATTATCAATCGGGGGAAATAAACCTTAGCTACCAGGTTTGAGTTGAGGGTTATACTATTGCTGATCTGTACAAAGGTATTGGAGAAAAAGGTCCAAATCGTAATACCTCCCAAAACCATAAGCGGGTAGGGCACTCCTTCATCGGGTTTCAACTTGGCAACCACACTGAAGGCGATGGTCATTACGATCATCGTGGCTAATGGCCTGATGACACTCCAGGCAATGCCCAAAAGTGTTTGTTTATAGCGAACGGAGATGTCCCGCTTGGAAAGGATCCACAACAACTGGCGGTGTTCCCACAAGTCCTTCCAATACTCTTTTACACTACTTCCTGGTTTGATGGTAATGTTTCTCGCCATCTTATTGTTCTAGTTCCACAAATTTAGGCTCGGCTCTCTTTTTTTTCTCCCTGACAGCCTCTTCGTATGCTGATTTAAAATAGACGTATATCAGGGCGAAAAGTAACCCCAGTAAAGCCCCGATTTGTTTGCGTTTCCCCGGGTCATAAGTCAAGTCGAGTGGACGTTTAATCGGTTCAACTATTGTAAAAAGGGGCGCTTCTCGCACCAATGACACCCGCGTTTGTTCAGCACCCGCTAGTGCTTCCAGATATAGCCTTTGAATAAATTCATTATCCCGGGTGAGTTTCGATAGACGAGCGGGGGTCTCTACTTCTACCGAGTAAATACTCTGATCGGTCGCACGGGCAAGTGTTGTTTCTGAACCAGCCAGTTTTCTACCCAAGGAGTCGGCCCTTTTTTCAAGTAATGA
>JBAYRB010000586.1:0-2526 GCA_041676905.1 Spirosomataceae bacterium | reverse complement strand
GGCCTGTTGCAACGTATTCTTTGCGAACAAGGGGGTAGAACCCACCAGACCAATTAAGAGCAAAATGAATCTTATCATGCGTTCGTCTGACTTGGCATGTTTCGTTCCTGACTATTCTTTTATACCGGATTCAGCCAACAATACCAGTAGTAAATGTTGAATCCCCAGGTGTCCATTTTCATTAATCCACCATTCGTCTAACGAATGTGCCCCTCCGGCATTGCCACCCGAGCCAATGGTTACAGAGGGAATTCCAAGGGAAAGGGGCGTATTGGAATTTGTAGAGCTTGCTCCTAACATGGGTACGGTGCCCAAATGTGCGGCTGAAGCTGCGGCACGTTGAACGAGGGGAGCGGATTCAGGTATGGAACCCGACGGTCTATCGCCAACTTTGATGATTTCAGCCGTCAATTCTTCGCCCATTTTCCGGATTTCATTTTCCCGTTGGAGACCAGATTCGACCGCATTTAAAAATAAACGCTCTAATCCCGCTAGGCGAGAGGCATTTTCTGAGCGCATATCCACTTCCAACCAGGATTCATAGGGAATGGCATTTACGGAGGTTCCACCCCCAATTACACCGATATTATAGGTTGTTTTTTCACCGGTTCGGGTATATTCATCGGCTTTTTCTACAAATTCGGCAATCGTTCTGCCCAGCGCATGGTGTGGATTTGCCAGTCCGAAAGCTCCAAACGAATGCCCACCGGGTCCTTTGAATTTGATTCGGTAGCGTATTGAACCAACAGCACTATTCACAATTCGTCCGATACCCACGCCATCCAGTGCGATGTGCGAATCTATCGTTAGTGAAGGCGTATTAAAAAGATGTTTGATCCCTCTTAGATCGCCAAGCCCTTCTTCCCCCACGGTTCCTGCCCATAAAATATCGGCCTCGGTTTTAATTTGAAGTTGGTTTAAGATTTTGAGCCCAGCCAAGAGCACGGCCAGTCCACGGGTATCATCCCCTATTCCAGGTGCTTTCAACGTGTCGCCACTCACCTTTACCAAAACATCCGTCTCTTCTGGAAAAACGGTGTCCAAATGGGCTTCTACCAGGACCGTTTTTCCTCCCTTCACCCCTTTTCGTAGGGCTAAAACATTTCCCACCTCGTCGATCCACACCCGATCTACGCCAATTTGTTGGAGTAGTTCAGCAAATTTCTTCGCCCGCTTTTCCTCTTTGAAGGGGGGTGCTGGGATTTCGGTTAGCAGAATGTGCTCCTTTCGAGTCTCGGGTTCAAGGTCATTAATAAGTGTAAAAGCTTCTAAAAGTTTGGGATGCGACGCTAGGGTAGCTATTTCATCCACATACTTTTTTTGTAATCTAACTCGCTCGGCTTTACCCGCTTGTCCGAATGACGACTGAACCGGCCACAGACTGACAATGCCGACTAGCCAAACAGCAATTTTATACACTGGTTTAATTTTTTCAGAATAATTTCAAGAATCCACTTACGATTTACGTTTGACAAAAATAGAGAAACTGCACGTAATAAATGTTTTATACGAGAAAAAGCACAGAATGACCTGTGCTTTCTATCAAATTTTCTAAACTTATCTAATTAGAAGAATTATCCGTGCTATCGATAGGCATTTTGAATTTTTAAGATGGCTTCAGCAAAAGCGTCCATATCTTCCTTTTCCCCCAAGAGTGCATTTTGTAAAATCCATACCGACTCGTTACATACTTGTTCTGCTACTGGGCAAGAAACATTGGTGTAGTCAACCTCCGCTGGAATCGCGTAACACATAAAGCGTTTCTCTTGAAAAAGGGGTTGCTTATATAAAGGATAAGGGTAACCTTTAATACAAGGAACTCCTTCTGCGTTAAGATGGGCTACAAATTCGTCCCGGCTTAAACCGCCAAATCCTGCCGGGTCATACCGAAAAATAAAGAGATGGTAACTATTAATGGTTTCTCCTATATTTCGCTTTAAAGGGGTTATACCTTCGATATTTTCCAGCAGACCAGCGAGATAGTTACCGTTGTTGTGGCGTTTTTGGGTCTGCGATTCCAGCCGTTTCAACTGCTCCGATAATAGGACCGCTTGCATCTGCGTGATACGATAATTACAGCCTGCATTGAAATGATCGTACCATTGTCCGTGTTCCTCTCTACCAACATTTCGGAGCGAGGACATCATTTTATACATTTTTTCGTCATTCGTAACGACTACCCCACCTTCCCCACTGGTCATATTTTTGGAGGATTGAAAACTAAAGCTTCCTGCTTTTCCAAGACTTCCCAACATTTTACCTTTGTAAGCGGCACCATGGGCATGAGCCGCATCTTCAATAACGGTAAGGCCATGTTTTTCAGCAATAGAAAGAATCCGATCCATGTCACAAGCAAGACCGCCAAAATGAACCGGAACGATTGCTTTCGTACGGGGTGTAATGGCGGCTTCAATTTTATCGGGATCCAAGTTAAAGGTATCAAGCGATATATCTACGAAAACAGGAACCGCATTACATTCAATCACCGTCGAAGCAGTCGCAATAAACGTATAGGGTGGGACAATT
>JBAYRB010000585.1:0-2534 GCA_041676905.1 Spirosomataceae bacterium | reverse complement strand
ATATCCTTATTTTCATGCACGGGGAATGCCAGATGGGTGTGGGAGGCTATAAGATGAAATACGATGTTAAAAAAGTTCCGACCATTTCAACCCCCAACGATTTTGTAGATGTGGCACAGCGATACCCCGAAGCGATGTTCCAATTTGCCCATATAGGCGGGGGAAGCGACTGGGAATGTATGTGTAAAACCTTCGAGCCATATCCTAACATTTACGTAGATACCGGAGGCAGTAACAATGAAGAATATATGATCGATTTCGCCCTGAAACACTTGGGAGAAGATCGTTTGTTGTTTGGTTCTGACAATAGCCTGTACCAGAGTATTGGAAAGATTTTCGCTTCAGAACTGACCGACAGCCAAAAAGAAAAACTATTCTACAAAAATTATAAGCGTATTTTAAATAAAGGAGGTTTTCATGTGGATTGACATCAATGCCTATACAGGTCACTGGCCTTATAAACAATTGTACAAAAATACGCTAAGTGGGCTACTTGAACGAATGGATCGATTTGGGGTTGATAAAGCCTGTGTAGCGAATTTAAGTGCTCTGCATTTTAAAAATACACAGTCCGCTAACGAAAGTCTACAGGTTGAACTCAAATCACTTCGACAAGCAAACCGTCGTTTCATCCCCTTTGCGGTGATCAATCCCAATTACCCCGCATGGCAAAATGATCTAGAAAAATGCCTTAAGCTAGGCTTCCGGGGGATTCGACTTTACCCGCAATATCATGATTACCTACCCGAAAACGAAAACTGTGTAAAACTCGTCGAGCAATGTAAAAAAGAGGGTCTCGTCGTTGCGCTTACCGTCCGTATGGTCGACAGCCGTCAGCGATCGTGGCTCGATATCCCCCATGTGGCTGGAACAGAAGTGGGTGAATGGAACCTCCGAAATTTTATGCCACTGATTCGAGCGGTACCTGACGCCCGCTATTTTATACTAAACATGGCCAATGGCTGGAGTGTCGACGCTGAAGATGTGGAATTATTAAAAAGTGAAAATATCCTCTTTGACACATCCGGACGATCCATCCATTTTATGCCCGATTTACTAAAGCAATACGGTGCCCACAAGTTTGCTTTCGGTACGCATTCTCCTGTTTTGGATTACATCACCGGTATGCTTCGAATCGAATCCTTACAGGCGCACGAAGCTACAGAACACGAAAAAGAATTAATGCGATCAGGTAACGCCCTGCGATTTTTATGATGATAACAACTAGCTAGCGCTCAAATGAAAAAAATAAACCGACGAGCCTTTTGTACCACTGCCTTAGGGACTGCTTTGGTAAGTCAGGTGGTAACCTTAAATGCTACCCCTGCATCGGCAAATTTACAACCCGAAGCCCCCTCGATTATCGATACGAATGTTAGTCTCGGACAATGGCCTTTCCGTCACTTAAAGTACGAAGGAGCTGTTCGCTTAGGTGCAAAACTCAAAAAACACCGCATCAAACAAGCCTGGGCAGGCCACTATGACGCCCTTTTCCACAAAAACATCGATGCCGTAAACGAGGCATTGGTCGAAGAATGTAATAGGTTTGATAACGGCTTCTTTTTACCCTTTGGTACCGTCAACCTAGCCTGGCCTGACTGGGAGGAAACTTTGAAAAGATGCCATGAGAATTTAAAAATGAAGGGAATCCGGATTTTTCCTTCCTACCAGACTTTTGACCTCACACATCCGGACTTCCCTCGGTTTCTTCAGGAAATCCAGAAGCGAAAAATGATACTCCAAATCGCAGGGGACATGGAGGATTCTCGAAACCACCATCCTATCGTTATCCCGCGAGATTTTTCTTTCGCTCCACTACTCGACTTCGCAACGAAATTCCCTGATGCTAAAATTCATCTTGTCTATTGGAATCATCGAATCAATGGAAAGACTTTGGATGACTTGATGGCAAATACCCGCGTGAAATTAGATACTACGCGTGTGGAAACAGCGGGAGGCGTTGAAGCCCTCCTGGAAGGTAATGCCAAGCAACGCGATCGGGTTTTTATGTTTGGCGGAATGGAACGAACCGTTACAGACATTCCCTGGAGTCGTAACGCCAAACCTGTCCCACAGGATAGACTTACCTTTGGTTCTCACGCACCGTTTTTTCCGGTTGAAGCCAATCTCTTAAAACTTTTTGAATCTGATTTGGACATAGATCAAACCCGATCGATCATGGAAACAAACGCCCAAAATCTTCTCACTACTTGAATTTCCCAAATACAAAAATGACTCAGAAAGACTTCCTATTGGATCCGACACTTTACGGATTACCCAGTAAAGACGAATTAATTAGTTACCGAATTTGGGATGGGCATTATCATGGGTTTTATGCGACCTCTACCCCCATTAAACAACACGATGCCATGCTCCATTATGTCGATCGAATGGGCTTGGAACGAATAGTTTCCGTGGATATAGGCGGGACTTTGGCACAGCCCCTGACACCTATGGCTCACGATCCAGCACAATTGGAAATACTTACGAAATATCAAGATCGCGTCCTCGGAATTATTCCCATTGATCCCGGT
>JBAYRB010000584.1:0-2537 GCA_041676905.1 Spirosomataceae bacterium | reverse complement strand
TTGGGTTTCCGGGGGTGTTCTATTCGAAGAATATTACCCCTGCCAATTTAGCGGATTGGACTGACGGTGAGATATACAGGGCTATCACTACCGGGGTAACCAAAGACAATAAAGCGCTATTTCCTGTCATGCCTTATAAGCATTACGCCATGATGGACCCTGAGGACGTCAAAGACGTCATCGCCTATCTTCGGAGCCTCCCCCCTATTGAAAACGAAGTCCCCGAGTCGAAACCAAATTTCCCTTTTAATTTTATATTGAATACCATTCCTGAAAACGCCAAACCCATGAAAAAACCCTCCCCTACTAATAAGGTGGAATATGGAAGATACCTGGCCTATATAGCCGGTTGCGCCGAATGTCATACGCCCTCCGATAGCAAGGGCAATAAAATACCGGGGATGGAATTTGCCGGTGGATGGGAAATGGGTCTTGGTAACAACCATTTTGTTACTACCGCTAATTTGACACCTCACCAGGAAACCGGGTTAGGGACCTGGACGGAGAGTGATTTTATAAATCGCTTTAAAATGTATGCGGATAGTGGCTATGTCGTTCCCACGGTAGGGCCTGACGAATTCCAGACCATCATGCCATGGGTTATGTATTCCCAAATGAAAACAGACGACCTAGCAGCCATTTTTGCCTATCTACAAACACTTCCTCCTGTTGAGAACGCTGTCGTTAAGTACCGTTAAATCGTAATAGTTCGATATTCCGAACAAATTCAGGAAATTTTGGCTCCGTTTCTTTAAAAAGGAAGAAATGAAGAGTCAGAATTTCCTATTTTTGCTTAAAAACATATACTGGCTTTGATTATTGAAACTAGAGCCTATGCCCGAGCGGGGCTAATAGGCAATCCATCCGATGGCTTTTTTGGGAAGACCATTGCAATTTCCGTACGAAATTTTGGGGCTTCCATTTCCTTATACGAGTCCCCCGAACTGGTGATTGAAGCTCAATCACAGGACGGCAATACCTTTAAAAGCATCTTCCACCTTCGTGACTCAGTAATGATGTTGGGTTACAATGGTGGCATCCCCCTTATTAAAGCGGGAATAAAGAAGTTTTCAGACTACTGCGAAGCTAACGGTATCCGCCTACCCAACCGTAATTTCACGGTACGCTATCGTTCTTCCATCCCGCGACAAGTGGGGATGTCAGGTTCCAGCGCCATTTTAGTCGCATTGATGCGAGCGTTGATGCGTTTCTATGATATTGAAATTCCCTTAGAGCAACTTCCCAGACTGGTTATGGTAGCTGAGACGGAAGAGCTCGGTATTGCCGCGGGTTTGCAGGACCGTGTTATCCAAAATTACGAGGGCTGCGTGTATATGGATTTTGACCGTGGACTGTTGGAAACACAGGGGTATGGAAATTATGAAAGGCTGGACCCCCGATTACTTCCGAAACTGTACGTTGCCTATAATACGAAGCTGAGCAAAGTATCGGGTAAAGTTCACAGTGATGTAAAAGCTCGTTTTGATCGGGGAGAAAAGAAGATTGTCGAAACCATGGCCGAAATCGCATCCCTAGCGGAACAGGCTCGTGAGGCGCTGCTCGAAGGGCGGCCCGATGACCTCCATGAGCTCATGAACCGAAATTTCGATCTAAGAAGATCGATTTACGACATTACTCAAAGCAACTTAGACTTGATCGAAACGGCACGGAGTATAGGAGCCTCAGCGAAATTTGCCGGTTCAGGAGGGACGATCATCGGAACCTACCGGGATGATGAAATGCTCAACCGGTTATTTGTAGAGTTGAAAAAACATCATGCCCGGGTGATCCGACCTTATATACTTTAATCCCTCACGAAGGGTATTCGTGCGGAAGTGGAATGTCTATTTTCTCATTCCAGGGGAGACCGTGTTTATTCAACAACTCCATAAACGGATCTGGATTTAACTCTTCGCAGTTCCAAACCCCTGGTTTCATCCATTCCGGATGGGTGAGCATTAACATGGCACCGATCATGGCAGGCACGCCAGTGGTATAGCTGACCGCTTGGCCACGGACTTCTTTGTAGGTTTCGGCGTGATCGCAATTATTCCATACATAGTAAGTTCGGTCCTTACCGTCTTTGATCCCTTTAATCTGAACCCCAATTGAGGTCTGACCCTGATAATTTTCACCCAAACTATCCGGTGCAGGCAATACCGCCTTTAAAAATTCGAGCGGTACGATATCCATACCCTTGAAATTGATAGGCTCAATGCTGGTCATCCCTACATTTTGCAGCACATTCAAATGGGTGATGTATTGCTCACCAAACGTCATCCAAAACCGGGCACGCTTTAGGGTTGGGAAATTTTTAACCAGCGATTCAAGTTCTTCGTGATACAACAAATAACTCTCCCTGGGCCCTATACCAGGATATTCAATAGGTTTGTGCACAGACATGGGTGGAATTTCAACCCATTCTCCATTTTCCCAATAACGACCGGGCTGGGTGATTTCCCTAATATTGATTTCAGGATTGAAATTCGTAGCGAAGGCCTTGCCATGATCCCCGGCATTGCAGTCGATGATATCGA
>JBAYRB010000583.1:0-2537 GCA_041676905.1 Spirosomataceae bacterium | reverse complement strand
CCAGGGCACCTGCCAAAATCGCCATCGTGATGCCCGTACGACGAGCCAATGAATTAGCCAATCCACTCAATACGATATAACCGGAATCGCAGAATATCGGAAGACCCACAATAAACCCCGTAATGCCCATCGCCACCGGAGCCTTTTTTTCACCCGTACGCCTTAAAATCCATTCTGCCATCACTTGTGTGCTGCCCGATTTTTCCAATAAAACACCCAGAGCCGTGCCTAAAACAATAATCAAAGCCAGGGATTTCATCACATGCCCAATCCCCGATTTGGCATGCTCAAGAATATCGAGCAGGGGCATTCCTACGCCGATACCGACGACAAAACAAGCGATGAATAAAGCGTAAAATGCATGTAATTTGTACCGAGCTGTAAGTAAAATAATGACGACAATACTCCCAGTTAACGCTAATAATAAGTGGGGAAAAGAAATCAAAGTGGTGTCCATCCTGAAAATTACGTATTTTCGTATTTCACAATAAAGACGCCAGGTGAAAGGGATATACTCTTTGTTCCCGGTAGTCTTACGTAGCTATACCACCAGTATATTTAGTTATTTCCCTAATAACCATTCATTTGAATCATTAATTAAATGTTTATGTTTCGACGTATCTGTTTTTTAATTTGTTTACTATCTATTGGCCATAGCCTTTGGGCGCAATTGTATGATGAAGAGATAAAACACATAAAAGTTTATCATGAAAAAGGCCGGTATGCCGGTTGGCCTGCCAATACGGGAATATGGATTTGGGGAAATGAAATTCTTACCGGTTTCTCCATTGGTTACCATAAGGAAACCAAGACCAGTATCCATTTTATCGATCGGGAAAAAACGGAGATTCATGTATTGGCACGTAGTACCGATGGAGGAGAGACCTGGGAAATCGAGGATCCGGCTAAGGATGGGAAACTCGTTTTCCAATCGGAGTTCGGTACGCAGCGTACGGATGTTCCTCTACCCAAACCCCAGAAGTTGAGAAGACCAATCAATTTCCTTGATCCCAACTTAGCTTTTGTTACGCGTTTTACGAAGGACAAAAATTCCTATTTCTGGTTTTCCCAAAATAAGGGGAAGAGTTGGTCGGGTCCCTATGAATTTCCAGATTTTGGAATGACTGGCCTTGAAGCACGAACCGATTATATTGTTAATTCAGAAAAGGAATGTCTACTATTCCTGACGGCTTCCAAATCGAATGGTAAAGAAGGAAAAGTTATCTGTGTAAAAACCGAAGATGGTGGTTTGACCTGGAAATTGCTGTCTGAGATAGGGGAGGAACCCGAGGGTTTCGCTATCATGCCTTCTACCGTTCGTCTGTCGAAAAGAGAACTGCTCACCACTATTCGTAACCGGGAAGATGGCGTCGACTTTATCAGTGCTTATTACTCCCGAAGTGATGGGCGACGTTGGAGACGAATGCCTAATGTGGTCGACGATACGGGTAAAGGAGGAAGTCCGCCCGCATTGATTCGATTGGAGGATGGTAGGCTGTGCTTGGTGTATGCCTATCGTTCTGATCCTACTTCAGGTCGAAACGGATCTATTTTAGCCAAACTAAGTGATGATAACGGTAGAACCTGGAGCAAGCCCTACACACTTCGGAATGACGGTGCAGGCCGTGACATTGGATATCCGAGAGTGGTACAACGCCCGGATGGTAAACTAGTCATCGTATACTATTTTACCGATATGCTTACAGGTCCCGAACGCTATATTGGGGCTACCATATGGCGTGTGCCAAAAATGGAACCGCCTGTCTTGGATCGGTTTTAATAAGTTGATATTATCTAGTCACTGAAAACGGGCGAAAATTAGACCATTAGGGTTTTTGATCCCGCTTTTAACACAACCGAAAGGAAGGGTTTCGAAGAATAAAAATAGCGGAAGAAGGGTATGTTTCTTTCGATAAGTTACCTTCGGAAGACTATTCCTTTCGGTTTTTTTTATGGAGGATTACGAAGAGGTAGGAGTGAGGTTGAGCATTAGTGGGAAATGCAGTCTTTTCTGAATATTCGCCTCGCCTTTGATGCATACTAAACTTCTCGCGTAAGGGTATATTCCCATTTTCTTTTCATAGTATATCGATCAGGCGTACATTTGGGGTGGGAAAAACCAGGTTGAGATTAGAGAACCGAGTGTCTAAAACACATTCCGTTTTAAATTATTCGTAGAACAAAAAAAGAGCATGGCCAAAAAGCAAAAGTTTTATGTGGTATGGCAGGGTAGGAAAACAGGTATATTTTCCAACTGGAAAGAATGTGAAGCCCAAATAAAGGGCGTAGAAGGAAGTCAATATAAATCATTTGACAGTTTAGAAGAAGCAGAACAAGCCATCAACCGTAATTATTGGGAGTTTGTAAAGAAAGACGGACGGAGTCAACCCATTGTAAAAAAAGCTCCACCGTCGATAGGTAAACCGATCGAAAATAGTGTCGTCGTTGATGCCGCCTGGAATACAGCGACCGGCGATATGGAATACCAGGGGATCTATCTCCCCACTCGCCAAAAGTTATTCTTACAAGGACCTTAT
>JBAYRB010000582.1:0-2550 GCA_041676905.1 Spirosomataceae bacterium | reverse complement strand
GAATCGAAAAAACCTTTGGATTCCAATTTATGTCCCTCTGCCCACGCAGGAGGAACGTTTTTTTGAGAAAGAAATAAATGGTGACCGTCTGATAATGGCTCTACCTTCTCCAGATCAAACTTTTCCACCAGTCCAACGGGTAGCAATAAAGAGAGTAATTCCTTGTCCAAAACTTTTTTTCCACAAATCTAACCCACTTTTTTATCCCCCCCAACTTTTCGGATTGATCCCCAAAACCCCGCTAGGGGTGATATTTTTTGTAAATCCGAGGTGAATTTATGAACCAAACCCTAACAAAAAGATAAAGCCACCTCACATGAGATGGCTTTATACTGACTATTCCTAAACCCTTAACCTTTTCTAATGAAAACTAAACTTTACTTTTGATTTGTCTCGTTCGACGCTTCGTTTATTTAGACGTAAAGTTTCGATCAACGTCACTTAAAATCTTCCACTTTTTTTCTTTTTTCTCCCTTGTGACGAATGACACTACAAAGGTAAGAAGATTTTTTTAATTATCATGGTTTTGTTCAATTATTTTTTAAAAAATATTTTAAGCACAATTTGTTATGCATGCATATCCAATTGAATATTCAATACGTTTATACAATTTTATTCCAAAAATACACGTATATGCCTAATATTATTTCGTCCTTATTCATTTTTTATTTATTTAATTTTTTTAAAAAATAATCGAAAAATTAGGCCAGAAATTGAAAACAGTAGAATAATTCAACTATCGATTAAAAATGTTCATGGTCTGCTGAAGGCCATGGAAACAAAAAGATTTTATCATATCTCCGGCTTTGTCCAAATATTCAGGAAGAAGCTGTAATTCCTCCGGAGCAAACGCTCCTAAGACATAATCGACTTGATGGCCTTTTGGAAAATTATTCCCAATCCCGAACCGTAATCGATTGTAATCCTGACCTCCCAAGCTTTCTTGAATACTTTTCAAACCATTATGCCCCCCATCCGACCCTTTGGGCTTAATACGCAAAGTCCCAAAAGGGAGTTGCAGCTCGTCGACAATTACCAGCAAGTTCTCTTTAGGTATATTATAAGCCTTTAAATAATAGGCCACCGCCTTACCACTGAGATTCATATAGGTCGTCGGTTTAATAAAATGAATCACCCGTCCCTTGTATTTCCATTGGGCTGTATAGGCCAAACGCTCGAAGCTGAACTGAAAATCTTCCTGCGCTGCCAGCCTATCTACCACCATAAAACCTACATTATGTCTGCTTAACGCATACTCCGGACCGATATTCCCTAATCCCGCGATCAGATATTTCATACTTTTGTAGTGTAATTAAAATTAACCGGGTTAAATTGACTCCGAAATTCCAACTTTTATTTGAATGGCGCAAAAACGATTGATTCTGGAGAGCCCATTGCTGGAAATCATGACAAGTAGGTTTTGCCAACAGCTGATCGAAAATCACCAGGATTTCAGCGAATCTGTGATACTCGGACTCCAACCCAGAGGGATTCACCTCGCCGACCGCATCGCGATAGAGTTAAAGAAACTAATCGGTAGCGAGGTTCCATTGGGATACCTCGACGCTACCTTTTACAGGGATGACTTTCGCAGACGGGAAACTCCCCTTTTACCTAATAAAACCCATGTGCCGTTTTTACTGGAGAATAAAAAAGTTATTCTAATCGACGACGTGATGGCTACAGGGAGAATGGTGAGAGCGGCGCTCGATGCCATGAACGCGTTTGGTCGACCCAGGTTAGTGGAATTGCTCGTCCTCATCGATCGCCGATACAACCGCCACCTGCCTATTGAACCCGATTATGTAGGTATGAAAGTGAACACGGCCGAAGGCCAAAAGGTACAAGTGGAATGGAAAGAACAAGGTTTTGATGCCGACCGAATATGGTTGGTAGGTTAATTTGTAAAGGTTATGAATGCAGCGACTGGCAAAATCCTCATTTTTGTGGGTATAGCAATTGCCGCCCTCGGTGCTCTCATTTTCTTAGCCGGGGATAAACTCAATTGGTTCGGACGGCTACCCGGGGACATACGTGTCGAAAAAGAAAATTTTAAGTTCTATTTCCCCGTCACCTCCCTGATACTGATTAGTGTGCTCTTGAACCTGCTGATTTTTTTGGTGAGGAAGTTTTGGAATTAGAAGATGAGTCAGAGAGTGGAATCCCAGTTTCAGGGTCCACATGATACGTCAATTTTGTAATATAGTATACTTCTTTCTGCGAAGTGATCGGCGCATTCTCAGGTCTTTGCTTACCAAAAGTCATGAAATACCGATCATACCAAGCTGCTAAACTGGCATTTTCATGGAAAAATAGACTACGATCCTTGGAACGTAATTCATGTTTCGTGCTCTCCACCACCACCTTTTCCCGCTTAATCACCTCGGTGTGGATGTTTCCTTCGTCCGGGTAAGCCAGAACCCAATAGTCACCAAATCGACTCAACTGAACCATTTGCTGCAAATCATAACTCACCAGATTCTTAATCGCGAAACTATTGTCCCACATATATTTACCGTTCTTGTTAAACCCGCATACGATAGCGTGTGT
>JBAYRB010000581.1:0-2552 GCA_041676905.1 Spirosomataceae bacterium | reverse complement strand
ATTTTGTACCACAGAATTCAGCGTATGCCCGTTCAAAGGCGGCTACTTTATCCTGGCAATTTGGACTACCCCAATTTCCGCTTCGGAGCACTTCCTCCACGGCATTAATTTCATTCTCATCAAAAATAGGCCAATCAAAATTTTTATTTATCGATTTGGATCCGCCATTCAGGGCTAAAAGTTCTTTAGACATCCAATTACAATTTATTAATCCTGGTAAAATGGTTTATTAGCTCTATCCATTTTGCTACTTTGTAATACTCAGTTCATCTTTGATATTCCCTTCGGGATCATAACATTTGTAATGGAGCGTATTGCGGTCGATGGTAATATGTTGATATAAAGGCCCGCCAGGATAGCGAATCACTGCATAATCTTCTTTAGGCCATTCTTTTTGTTTACCGCCGATACTGATAGACATGGTGTAAACCGTGCCCTTTGCAAAATCGCCTACCACTTGATCACCATAGATGGGCTTGGTTCTAAGGTAATAATGCATATGGCCACTCATTACCATATCGACATGGTATTGATCAAACAGGGGACCCCAAGCATTGATAATTTCCGGGTAGGGTTCAACGAAGTTATAGGGAGGGAAATGAAACATCGCGAATTTCCAGGTAGCTTTGGTATTGGAAAGTTGCTTTTCAATCCATGCCGTTTGTGCTTCAATGGGTTGGGTAGCGTCGATCATCAAAAAAAGAGCGTTACCGTATTCATAGGCATAGGTCATTTCAGAAGGAATCCCCTCCGGTCCATTTTCCGGATAGCTAAACATTTCCTTGTACATCCAGGCGCCCAGTCCGTCTTGATTATCATGATTCCCGGGAATGGTCAACAAGGTTTTTTGAGCAAACACATCACCCGTATACCCGAATAATTTATCCCAATCGTCACGGTGCAACCCGGTAGAAACCAAATCTCCGGCAATTTGATAAAAGTGGATATCCGGATGGCGTTCAAGGGTCTTCTGAGCCATTTCACCAAAAATGGGTGAATTGTGCGTATCTCCGAACCAGATGAAGGAAAAATGGTCGGTATGCCGCGGTAATGTTTGAAAGGAATAGGTTTTACTCCATCCTGAGAAGCGATTTCCCACCCGGTAATAATATTTTGAACCCGGTTCGAGGTCTCTTAATTGCACAGTATGCCGGTGTACATAGCGGTCGTTTCTCAATAGCCTGTCCTCCATTAAAAAGACCGATGAGTTTTTTTCCAAGGTATCATTACTCCCCTCCTTCCAAAATTGCAAATGCCCCTCGTCGAATTTGACATTGGTTCTCCATTGTACATCCCGAGTAGAAGAAGGGTCTCCACTTAAGGTAAGCACAACTTGATCGGCCTGCTCAGACGATGGGAAAGGGGTATCCCGGAAAGCATTTACAAGGTGAGCCTCACGGGCTCTTCCACGAATAGTCGTCAATAAGACTCCTCCTTGCAGTTCAACCGGAACTTCAGTTAGTTTTAGCCCGTCCCAATCATGATAGGTGAAGGCTCCCCTATCCATTATTTCAAAGTGTTGTTGGGCAGGTATCACTGGTTTGATAACCACACTATCCTCGGGCGATTGCGGTTGAATACTGACAAAATACACCGGCCGATGTTTGTCAAAACCATTGATACCCAAATTTACCTCACCCATGGGGAAGTCCTTTTGCCAAACTTCGTAGGTATAATTTTCGTTTTTAACGACGAAGTCAGTTTTGACAAATCCACTTTCCTGGAGCCAAAATGGAACCACCGCTTGGTCGATATGCCGCATTAACGAAACACGGACGGGTACATTTACATCAAATACCCAGTAACGTGTGGCTAAGGCATGTCGCTCTCGGTCATTCAGCATACTCAGAACAAATTCATGACTCAGCGTGTCCATTTGTTCAGGCGTGTAGGTTTCATAGATGCGGGTTACCAAACCATCGACTACTTCCTTAATCGTCAGTTCTTTCTCGGGCTGGGGCGTGCAACTCGACATACCGCCAAACAAAGCTCCTAGAAGCAATGCTATGCCCACAATACGTTTTTTTTGCATACAAGTTCTTATAGCATAAATCGGGTTAGCGTCTATGACTAACCCGATTTACGGGGGTTACTGATCAATAAATTAGTCTCGTTTATCCAGATTCTTATTTCTTTCTTCCAACATGGTCAAGAAGTACGCCTCAAACATTTCAGAATAGGCTCTCAATGTCTTCTCATCTTCCAGTCCGTTTAGAAAGTCATCCAGTTCGGACCGCGAAAGTTTGTTATTAATCAACGCTTCTACCAAATATTTGATACGCGAGATCTCCATGATCTGATGAGAATAGTAGCTTCGAATTTATTACTGGATTTTTTCAATAAAGGCCACTATATTTTAGCTTCTTTTTATTTTAATCCCGTAATAAATGAAGGGAGCCTACCCGGGTCAATCCAGATAGGCGGTCTGCGTATCCGCAACGACCACACGCGTACTGGTTAAATATTCGGTTCCGTTGGGAGCCCGGTATTTCAAATCCACATAAAAAGCTTCATAGCCTTGTTTAGGTAAAGACCTTTTCACTTTGAGAACT
>JBAYRB010000580.1:0-2554 GCA_041676905.1 Spirosomataceae bacterium | reverse complement strand
ACTATTGCCCATCATTCGACCCATCATATAGCCCATGCCGCCATACAAGAGCATACTGGACAATCCACTATGATGGCCAATTTCCGATCCTCCGGCCAATTCTTTATCGATCAGGGCACGAGACGTCTCAAGAGAAAGTGTATCGGTGTGGCCGTCCAAATATGTTACGATAGCTTTTGCATCCGCTACAGGAACTACTTCTTCGTCCATGATGCGAAACTCCCCCGGATTGATCTCTTTGATATGGGAAATAACACCTTTTGAATAGCTAACTTCTTCGTAACTGTATTCCTCCTCTTGATTGCCACCCGGAACACAGCCGGGTAACATCCATCCAGAGGCCCCCAGCGCCACGAGTAGGGCGCCGTTGATTCCAATATTTTTTACTTTCCGAATTACCGATCCTTTTTTTATGATTGTCATAAGCTTTTACAATAATGGACCCGTAACAAGGTCCTATTCGAATTATGGCGAACTTCAAAGATAGCGATTCTATCTCGTTTTAGGTCTAATTTCCACCATTTAAAGAGTTTGAACTCCTCTTATACTGAGGCTTTTGTGCCCAAATTTGCCGTTTCTCCGTAAACGTACGACCGAACATGTCGGTGGCTCTTATTTCGATAATATGAGTTCCTTCCGACAGGTTTCCAGGTAAACTTGCTTTCCAAAGATGCGTACTGGGCTGAGGGCCGCCCGGCCGTCTACCAGCCATTAGTGACTCGGTATAGTCCCAACGATGATGTAAATGCATAAAGTAGGGGTCAAGTTCTTCAGCATAACTCATTGGCCTCCACTCGCCGTTGTCGAGACGAAATTCTACTTTACTGTCTTTATAGCCCATGTAGAAATTAGCGTATACCATACCCCCACTTCTTCTAGATTCTGCCGGGACCACGCGGGGAGCATGAATGCGAATCTGATGGCTGGCCGGTTTTTCAGCTACTTTGTAATCGATCACATATTGATTGCCTTTGATACGTAAAAAAGCATAGCCTCGGGGAGTTCCATCAGCCATGGTACTTTCAGGTACACCTTTCGAAGTGAATTCACCGGAATACCAGTTTCCTGACGGGGTACCTGCATTGTATTCATGGAGCGGTTTACTACCTTTCCACCCATCTGCTTCCGTGTAAAAATTTTGTCGTTGGATATGGGTATGCGCCGACATGGCCATCACATGGGGGAAGTCTTGTAACAAGTCGAATAACTGTTGTCGATCTTCAGGCCGGAAACCGGGGCCTACATTTAAGAGGGGAATATGAAAGGCTAGCACGATCAATTTATCCTTGTCGACAAACTTCAGGTTGTTTTTAACAAACTCCAATTGATCGGGGCGGAAACCTCCCCAGTAGCCTTGGCCATCCCGCGGATCGGGATAAAGGATATCGTCTAAAATGATGAAATGGGCTTTTCCGTAATTAAAGGCATAATTGGCCGGACCGAAGTTCCGTTCGAATGTTTCATCGGTCAGAGAGTCCGCGGGTGCGTCATAATTCATGTCGTGGTTCCCCATCAGGTTATACCAGGGTATTCCCACGTTTTTGATAGCTTGAATATAGGCGGGATGCAAACTGAGGTCATCTCCGACAATATCGCCCAAGCTCAAACCGAACTGGATATCTTTAACACCTTCTAATTCCTTTACGATACCCCGATAAAAATAGTCGACTTCCTCGAGGGTATAAGGTTGTGGATCTCCAAAAATTAACGCGGTAAATTCTTCACTCTCATCTTTCGGTACCAGGGGAAAATCGACGGAGGCGGGTAGGGGACCGGTAGGATCAGATCCCTTATACTGTAAAGCGGGTGATCCATTGGGTTTATGGATATAGTAAAAACGCGGTTGGTTATTTTCGTCGACCGTAACCTGATAGCCAGACGGTTTAATGACAAAAATGATGTTATCATTACCAACGGGTAGGGTATATCGGCCTTCGTTGTCGGTTAATACCACTTCTTTCCCATTCGATACGGCTACTCCGGCGATTCCACTTTCACGGCGATCCCGGATTCCATTTCCGTTAGCGTCATGGAAAACAACGCCCTTTGCTTCATTTTGCGCCCATAAATCGGAGGCAAACAAACTTAAAAATAGGAGTAAGGATAAAATTCTCATGGATTTCAAGCTTTTGGTTTAAGGTTTGAGAAGATGTCTTAAATGCTATCTTGTTAATTAAATAGTCAAAAAGCGAGCAATCAGGCCACTTTTATTAGTTGTCATATACTAATTACTTCATCAAATGATAAATCTATCTCTTAAAAGCGATAAAAGTCATCTTACCAGTCGAAAATAATGTGATCGATTCTATGTAAATTTGATGTAAGTCAGAACCCTTTTTTATTAATCCTTATATTCTCACACAAAACTGACACATCAAACTAACATTTTAATATGGGACAACTTGAAAACAAAGTAGCAATCG
Source organism: Spirosomataceae bacterium (assembly GCA_041676905.1). Taxonomy (GTDB): domain Bacteria; phylum Bacteroidota; class Bacteroidia; order Cytophagales; family Spirosomataceae; genus Ravibacter. The sequence continues at coordinate 131 of JBAYRB010000580.1, read as the reverse complement.
TCACAGGAGCGGCTTCTGGGATTGGTAAGGAGACAGCTTTACTGTTTGCTCGGGAAGGAGCCAAAGTAACGGTGAGTGACATCAATGAGGAATCAGGACTAAAGGTCGTAGAAGAAATAAAGTCAGCTGGT
>JBAYRB010000579.1:0-2555 GCA_041676905.1 Spirosomataceae bacterium | reverse complement strand
AGTTCTTTTAGATTTGGAAGATGTTTCTGGAGGTTGGTGAATTCGGTAAGTTTTAGTTTGATTTGATAAGCTTTCAGCCAGACAAGCATCAACAAAACTAAAAGCGTAGCCAGGGTTAGGGTAAACCATCCGCCATGACTGAATTTGGTAAGGTTTGCCATTAAAAAGCTACCTTCAATTATGGCATAAATCGTAAAGAACACGGCCACGAACACTTTGTTGACTCGAAATACGGCCAAGTAACAGGTGAACATCAGCGTATTCATGAGCATGGTTAGAATGATCGCCAATCCGTATGCGGCTTCCATATTGGCCGATTCCCGGAAATAGAACACTACCATAATGCAGCCTGCATAGAGCAACCAATTGATGCTAGGAACATAGAGTTGGCCTTTTTCCGTCGAGGGGTAAAGCAGTCGTACTTTTGGCCAAAAATTAAGCCGGATGGCTTCCGAGATAAGCGTGTAGGATCCGGTGATCATCGCCTGACTAGCGATCACAGCCGCCAGGGTAGCAATGGCCACGCCGGGCAGGAGAAACCATTCTGGCATGATTTCGAATATAGGTTTGCGTCCAGCAAGGGTTTGTCCGTGCTTTGAAATCAGCCAGGCTCCTTGTCCGAAATAGTTCAACAAGAGAGTGATTTTGATAAATGTCCAGCTCGCGCGAATATTTCCCCTACCGCAATGACCCAGGTCGGAATAGAGGGCTTCTGCGCCGGTAGTACAGAGAAAAATGGCACTAAGTAGCCAAAATGCTCCCGGTGTTTCGCTTAAGAAGCGAATGGCGTAGATCGGATTGAGTGATTTTAGTACCTCGGGGTGAGCGCTGACTTGTATGAACCCAAGTATGCCCAACAACGAAAACCAAACCAGCATGACCGGACCAAATGCTTTTCCGACCACGCCTGTACCAAACGCCTGGAGCAAGAACAAGAAGGTTAATATCCCTATAATAATGGGCAGTGTATTGATGTCAGGATAAAGGATCGTAAGCCCTTCTACAGCGGAGGCTACTGATATCGGGGGCGTAATGACCCCGTCGGCCAACAGGGCACAAGCACCTATAATCGCGGGGATGGTCAGCCATTTCGCTTTACGGCGTATGAGAGCAAATAAAGCGAGGATCCCACCTTCTCCCTTGTTGTCTGCTCGGATGACGAAGACCACATACTTTATCGTTGTCAACAAGGTGAGTGTCCAGCATATACAGGATAACACGCCGTAAACATGGGAATCGACAATAACGTCATTCCTAAAAACGGCCGTCATTACATAGAGGGGAGAGGTGCCGATATCGCCGAAAATGATACCGATGGCGATAAGCATTCCTGCAGGGGTTATCCGATCGATTTGTTTACGGTTCATGGTGCGGAAAAAACTGGCGAAAGTTAGGAAAGTAGCTATTCAAATTGTACCCCTTAATGCTTTTTTTATTTGTTCACACAGCAAAAGCATTCCAAACTGTTAATTTAGCATCGTTTTACAATTCTGGGGAAGATGATTCCGTTAAGTTCATGATGTGATGGTGTGAAGCGAATTGGGCATCAGGGGAGTAAGCAGGTTATTATGAAATTTCATCAACAAAAAAATTGGATCTTAGCAGGGGCTGTTTTGACTTTGGTTTTAACAGGTTGCGACTGGTTTAGTAATGCACCGGATTTTGAAGATGACTTTATCACCTATGTCATCAGGCCGGGTAACCACGAAGCTGAAAATACGACCGCGTCCCTCCAACTTCAGACATCCTACACCCTGGATTTTCAGGCTATTTTCGATGAATCAGCCCGATATACCACCAGTAATCCAGGTAATGTGTATGACATCAACAAATTACTGGGTTTTAGTGATTGTGGGCTTCATCACCATGGGGCAAGTGCGCGTATCGGATGGAATTACATGGACGGAGAAGTACGAATCTATACTTATGTTTATTCAAATGGTGAGCGCATACCCGAGCAATTTTTAGGCGTTGCTGAGATTGGGAAAATCCATCGATACAAAATTGAGATTCAAGGCGATCAATATAAATTTTCGATGGATGATCGAGTAGAATATGTGCCCCGAAAATGCGAAGCCAATCCAGTGGTTCCCCTACCCTCTTATCGGTTATTCCCCTATTTTGGCGGGGATGAATTAGCTCCATACGAAATCCGAATTAAAGTGAGAATGCTATAATTCGAAGCCTTGTGCGTAAAAATTTTAAAAAAGCGTGGAACGGGTAAGGCGTTCGTAATTTCGTAATGTTACAAACTAAGTTTATTTTTGAAGCCGGTTAACACACGGGTTTTTGTCCATGCAGCATTCATTCACTGAGGAGAACTATTTGAAAATCATACATGCCTTATCCGGGAAATCAGGGGCGGAAGTGAGCACGAGTGCCATTGCAGAAAGCACCGCTACCAAAGCCGGATCGGTTACGGATATGCTTAAAAAACTAGCGGACAAAGGCCTTATTAATTATAAAAAATATCAGGGGGTTACCCTGACCGAACGGGGGGATAACCTCGCATTGAAAGTGATCCGTAAACATCGGTTATGGGAAGCATTTCTGGT
>JBAYRB010000578.1:0-2555 GCA_041676905.1 Spirosomataceae bacterium | reverse complement strand
ATAACACGGATTAATCCGCCCTGTACGACCATGGCCAAAACCCCGAAAACCCCAAGGGATATGCCAACCTCCTTTTCTTGCCACCCAAACTTTTCCATGACAAAATAGGACCAAGTTCCATGTATTGCATAGGAGGCGAGGTACATTAATACCAATGAAACCACCAGCCCAACGATAACCGGATAACGCTTTAACCGCATTAACGCTCCTATAGGATTAGCCCTTTTGATATCAAATTTTCGTCGGTTTTCGGGCTGCAGTGATTCCGGTAGTACAAAGTATCCATAAAGGAAATTCACAAAGGAAAGTCCGGCAGCGACCATAAAAGGAGTTCGAGACCCATATTGTCCCAGAAGCCCTCCAATAACCGGCCCGATGATGAATCCGGCACCGAAGGCTGCCCCTATCAGTCCAAAGTTCTGGCTGCGTTTCTCCGGTGTACTTACGTCGGCGATATAAGCGGCGGCGGTTGTAAAACTCGCTCCTAAGATCCCCGCAATAATACGTCCTATATAAAGCCAAAATAAGGTTGGCGCAAAAGTGAGGAACAAATAATCGATGGTGAAACCCAACAAAGAGGCTAATAATACCGGTCGTCGACCAAATTGATCGCTGAGCCCCCCTACAATGGGTGCACATATAAATTGGAAGAAAGCGTAGACAAACATCAATAAGCCCCCATCTCTTGCTGCCTCACCCAACGTATCACCGGTCAGTTCGGTAATTAACTTCGGCATCACCGGAATGATAATCCCGAGTCCAATGACGTCAATAAGAAGCGTAACGAAGATAAAACCTAGTGCGGCATTCCTTTTTAAAAGCATATGGATGATAGTAACAGTGGAAGCGGCCCAAAACTAGATAAATGTCATGAAAATGACGAATGATTGGGGGGTGAAATTTAGGTGAAAACTGTTAGCTTTGCGGTTTCATTTAAGTTATTGTATCATCTTTCAAAAATGGCAAAAAAGATAAAATCAGCCCTCATTTCCGTATTCTACAAGGACGGCCTGGCTCCCATTGTAGAACTGCTTCACAAAAATGAGGTAAAAATCTATTCTACAGGAGGCACACAGTCCTTTATCGAAAGCCTCGGAATCCCCGTTACGGCGGTGGAAAGCCTAACAGGATATCCATCCATTTTTGGCGGACGGGTGAAGACACTACATCCTGCTGTTTTTGGGGGAATACTATATCGGAGGGATAATCAAGACGATATCCGCCAAGCGGAAGAGTTTAATATTCCGGCGTTGGACTTGGTCATTGTTGACCTTTATCCCTTTGAAGAAACCGTAGCTTCCGGAGCAAATGAACAAGATATTATTGAAAAAATCGATATCGGTGGCATCTCGCTGATCAGGGCAGCAGCCAAAAACTTCAAAGATACCCTTATCGTCTCATCACGAGTTCAGTATGCTCGCGTACTGGAACTCCTTTCACAAAATGATCTGACAACGAAGATCGATGAACGAAAAGGTTTTGCCCAGGAAGCTTTTGCTACTACCTCGCATTACGACACCGGTATCAACAATTGGTTCCTGAATAGGGATATTATATCCATTCGAAATTTCGAAAAACTTCCCGCTCACGAATTGCGTTACGGCGAAAATCCCCATCAAAAAGCTACTTTTTACGGAGATTTAGACGCGTTGTTCGACAAATTACACGGGAAGGAACTATCCTACAATAATTTGGTTGACGTAGATGCTTGTGTTTCGTTGATCGACGAGTTTGCCGGCGATAAGCCTGCTTTTGCCATCATTAAACATACCAATGCTTGTGGCGTTGCTGTTGCCGACACCGCTAAAGATGCTTATTTGAATGCGTTGGCTTGCGACCCTGTATCAGCCTTCGGGGGCGTCATCGTAACGAATGCACCCATCGATCTCGATACCGCTACGGAACTCAATAAATTGTTTATGGAGATCCTGATCGCACCGAGCTACGACGACGATGCACTCGAACTGCTTAAATCTAAGAAAAACCGAATTTTATTAGTACGTAAACCGACGGCCGTACCACATGAAATGTTTAAAACCGTGCTGAATGGGGTGCTGGTACAAGACAAGGATGCTTTGACTGAAACAGCCAGTCAAATGACGGTTGTCACGGAGAAAAGTCCTTCTGACTCAGAGTTCAAAGCGCTGGAATTTGCCTTGAAAGTCTGTAAGCATACCAAATCAAATACCATCGTTTTAGCTAAAGAAAATCAACTGTTAGCCAGTGGCACTGGGCAAACCTCTCGTGTGGATGCCTTGAAACAAGCCATTGAAAAAGCAGGATCCTTTGGTTTTGACCTGCAAGGTGCCGTTATGGCTTCGGATGCATTCTTCCCTTTCCCCGATTGTGTTGAAATTGCCCAAAAAGCGGGTATTACCGCCGTAGTTCAACCAGGCGGATCCATCCGTGACAAAGATTCGATCGAGTACTGCAACCAAACAGGCATTGCCATGGTCACCACCGGCATTCGCCATTTCAAACACTAGTCGCAGGATTTTAATATTAAAATTAAAGGCTGTCTCTGACGAAAAGGGACAGCCTTTTTTTTAAGGGTT
>JBAYRB010000577.1:0-2568 GCA_041676905.1 Spirosomataceae bacterium | reverse complement strand
CTGTTTTGGGCGGTAACAACCTCTAAATAATTGGCGGCACCTACAAGGAATAATTCGTTGGATACGGCTACTGCTTCCCTCAATTTGATGACCTCCTCTTCTTTCAGCTTTGCCATTTCCTGGAGGTTTTCGATGCGTTTTAACTCCGAGACGATTTCGTTATAGCCGGTAACTACCAGTTTTTGGTAATAGGTAAGTGCTTCTTGCAGCTCAGCTAGCCGATGGGCTCGATTGGCTTTTAAACCTTTTCTATTTAACAACGGCGCGGAAAGCCCCCCCAGAATACCGTAGGCTAGAGATCCTGGATTGAACAGTAGGTGTCCTTTAAAAGCATGTAACCCTAAATCGGCGTTCAAGGTCAACGAAGGCAAGAAAGCTAGGTCAGCAGCCTGTAGCTCGGAATGCGATGCTAAAATTTCACTCTTGGCCTGTAAAATATCAGGTCGGTTGTTTAACAGCTGAATGGGAATACCCGCCGCTATTTTCTCCGGGTAATCCCTCAATCGTAGGGGTGTACCCCGGGGTATCGGCTGTGCAAACCGACCTAATAACGTATTGATACGATTTTCCGTATCGATGATGGCGCTTGTGATATTGACCACCGCCCCTTTCGAATTCAGCAACTGTGCCGTAAACTGATTGACGGCGAGTTCATTGGCTCGACCTGCCTCTTTCAATAACATCACGGCTTCCGTGGCCTTGGTCTGTAGATCAATATTATAGCGCATAATGGCTAACTCACTATCCAGTGCCAACAAGCGATAATATTCCCGGGCGACCTCCGAAATCAGGCTGGTAATAATGAGTTTCCTTCCTTGTTCACTGGCGATAAAACGGTGATAGGCGGCTTTTTTCATGCTCCGCAGTTTACCCCAGAGATCCACTTCCCAGGAGCTTCGAAACCCGACCTTAAAATCGGGAAGGAAATTCGTCGGAATACGTTGTTTGTCGTCGATATTCTCTGAAAAATTGGTGTCCCAATTACCAACGCCATCCATGGTATAATCTCCAAATTTTCGACCACCTACGCCAATATCCCCATCGACGATAGGCTGTCTTGCTCCCTGCGCTGCGAGCATTCCGGCTCTTGCCATTTCAATTCTTTGCAGGGCTATTGTCAAATCGGGGTTATTCTCTAGGGCGATCGTGATGAGCTTTTCAAGCTCTTCGTCCTTGAAGAAATCTTTCCATTTAATATCCGCTATATTGGTCGTGTCATGGCTTCCCGTATAGGTTTCCGGAACTGGAATATCCATCTGGGGCATGGCGATTCTGGACGTCTGACAGCCGGCTAATGCGGCTATCAGCGTCAGAAACAATATATATTTAATCTTTGATAACATCTTCAAAAAGTCATTTATGGCTGTTAATTTTTTATCATAGTTCCGGTTCCACCACGGTGGGTTCCGGTGCTTTCTTTTTACGTTCCGTTATACTAGCGAACAGTACGTAAAGACCTGGTATTAAGAAGATACCCGCTAGGGTACCGATCAACATACCTCCGGCCGCTGCGGTACCGATCGAGCGGTTTCCCATAGCTCCTGCACCACTGGCCATAACCAGGGGTAAGAGTCCAGCGATGAAAGCAAAGGACGTCATTAAGATGGGGCGAAGCCTTTCTTTGGCTCCCTCCAGAGCCGCCTCCAAAACGGATCGGCCCTCTTTTTGACGGATGATCGCATACTCTACAATCAGAATAGCGTTTTTACCCAATAGACCGATCAACATTACCAGCGATACCTGCGCATAAATGTTGTTGTCTAATCCTAGTAATTTCAGCGAAAGGTAAGCCCCAAATACCCCGGCTGGCAACGACAATAACACTGGGAGTGGCAGCAAAAAGCTCTCGTACTGAGCTGCTAGCAAGAGGTATACGAAAACCAAACAGATGATAAAAATATAAAGGGTTTGGTTGCCGGCGAGGATTTCCTCCCGCGTCATCCCCGACCAGTCGTAAGTGTAACCCCGCGGTAGTTTTTCTTCTGCGATACGTTCGACGGCTTTAATGGCATCTCCACTACTGTAACCAGCTGCTGCTTCACCGTTGATCATGGCGGAGGTAAACATGTTGTAACGAGTAAGTTGCTCCGGTCCGTATACCCTTTCCAGTCGTGTAAAGGTTGAGAAAGCAACCATTTCACCGCGGTCATTTTTCACAAAGAACTTCGAAATATCTTCTGGATTTCGGCGGTAACTGGGATCGGCTTGAACCATTACCTTATACATCTGGTTAAAGCGGATAAAATTGGACGCATAAAAACTTCCGACCAGTGTTTGTAGGGTACTCATAGCGTTTTCCACGGTTACCCCTTTTTTTGCAGCCATGTCGGTGTCGATATGGATCAAGTACTGCGGGAAATTGGCGTCAAAGCTGGTGAAAGCTTCCCGAATTTCAGGGGCTTCATTGAGCGCTTGCACAAATTCGTTGATGATCTGAGCCGTTTCCTGAAGATCGTCTTTACCACTTCGATCCTGAATTCTAAGTTCGAAACCACTGGCATTCCCAAACCCTGGAACAGTAGGGGGTGGGAAGTACTGGATATCGGCTCCTTTAATGTTTTTGGTGAG
>JBAYRB010000576.1:0-2571 GCA_041676905.1 Spirosomataceae bacterium | reverse complement strand
GGTGATGATCCATTTCGGCACCAGCTTGTGTATTGATGGTAACGGCTAAATACCCCCCCCACCCCGCTATTTTTTGAACATAAAATAGACCGCTAAGACCAGGAAGGTGAAAGCAATGATATGATTGAGTCGAAAGGTTTCCGTTTTGAATACAAAAAGTGTAAAAACGGCGAATACAACAAGGGTGATTACCTCCTGAAGCACCTTCAGCTGTATGAGTGAAAACGGCCCCCCATTCTGATTGAAACCGATACGATTCGCAGGAACTTGAAATATGTACTCAAAAAAAGCAACACCCCAACTAATCAAAATAATTGAAAATAGTCCCAACTTTTGTGCCCAACTCCATTCCGAAAATTTTAAATGCCCGTACCAGGCCATGACCATAAAGGTATTACTTAAAATAAGTAAACCGATTGTAAGAAGCGCTTTCATACCCATATTTGCAATAACCTAATATCTTTTAACGTGATCTATCATTGAGCCCCCTACTTATTCGCTAAGTTTCTAAAGGCTTCTTTATGTTGGGATAACTTGCTTTATTCTTTCTTATCAAAATTTTTTGGACACTTATTACGTCTATTTGTCCGGATGAAAACAGGAATAATTTATAGAAAGTTTCCAGAAGCTGATATATTATTATTTAGTGATTTTAAAAAGAAATTACAAACTTCGATATCACTAAATTGTACAATCTATGAAGCCATTTAAAATATATCATTGGAAAACCAATTAGCATGGCACATCCGGAAGGATCAATGATAATTCTCCGTAAAATAATTATGATTTGTAATGGATATGTTTAATTTTGCTGTCCTGTATCCAGTTGTAATTACATGAAAGAGAAGGTGCATTCCAATACAGAATGCGGGCAGGACGACCGAGCACTATGGTTTGCTTTTCAAAAAGGAGACCGTGATGCCTTTGAGACTATTTACCGGACCCACATAGCCCATTTAATTAGCTACGGCTTTAAAATTACAGGTGAAAAACCCGTAATTCAGGACTGTATACAGGATCTTTTCATGGAACTATGGGATCACCGCGAGGGACTCGGGGAGGTAAGGGTGATCAAACACTACTTGCTTAAGTCGCTACGCTATAAAATCATTAGGAGTCTTAGGGAAAGTTATACAGAAGACCTGGAGGTGGTTTCTTACCGAATAGAGGAAGATCCTTTCGAAAACAGGTTGCTAGAAGAAGAGGTTGGGGTACAACAATCGAAAAAGCTGCATGCCGCATTAGCGAAGTTACCCAAACGACAAAAGGAAGCTATACACCTCCGATATTTTGAAGAAATGAGCAACGAAGAAGTAGCTGATCTTATGGGTGTCAATTATCAATCAGCTTGTAAGTTTATATACACAGGATTAAAAAATCTGCGCGACTTCCTGTTGTTCCTCATTTTCATCATTTCACAGATATTAATATACTGATTTACAGCACCTTAATTCAACCCTTCATATTTTTTTTCAATTTTTCTTTAAAAAAATGGATTAAAATTACCGCTTTCTGACACTGGGTATTACAAACGCTTAATACCAGTTAATGTTCAGAGATTATTCGAATTTTGAAATAGAGGATTTCGCTTTCGATGAATCATTTCAAAAGTGGATCTTGGACCAAAATTCCGATCAGGTAGAATTTTGGCAAAAATACATGGACGACCACCCCCACCAGATCGATAAAATCCTGGCGGCTAGAGCTTTAGTCCTTCAGTTAAAGCAGGAAGATGAGCATTTTAAAGACGATAATATCGCTGCCAATATTTGGAACGCCGTCAGTAAACATATAGAAAATCGCGAAACAAGGCTTCGCCCGGTTCTTTTTTGGATGAAAACGATGGCTGCAGCCGTGGTCGTCATCGTAGGTTTCGGTCTCTATTACGGGTTCGAATACCGCTACTTGGAGTCAGAATCCTCGCCGAGCAATCATCTGCATACACCCACAATCGAATACATTGAAATAGTTAGCAACGAGAATGAGACCAAGTCTCTGCAGTTACCCGATGGGAGTCAGATCGTATTGGAGGAAAATAGTAAGATTCGTTACCCCTACCAATTTGATTCCAAAGAAAGATCGGTCCAACTGGACGGAGAAGCGTATTTTGATATTGCTAGAAACCCGAAACAACCCTTCATTATCTTCGCTAATAAAACGGTTGTCAAAGTGTTGGGTACGAGTTTTCGGGTTAAAGCACACGAAAATTCAGACAAAGTCATTGTTGCTGTAAAGTCAGGTAAAGTTTCTGTATTTGAACGAAAAGAATACGATAAGCTAAAGGACAATTCTCAAATGACCGGTCTGGTTTTAATGGCCAACCAACAAGCGGAATTCTCCAACGAACTGGAAAAATTCAGTAAAATGATAGTTCCAGAACCCATGTTGTTAGACAAGACCGATAAAAAGCAATTTGATTTCGATCAAACTCCTTTGTCCGAGGTTTTTCACATCTTACAAAATGCCTATGGGATAGAGATTATTTACGAAAAAGAACTTGTGGAAAATCGCATTCTGAAAGTGAGTCTGGAAGACGAAAGCCTCATTGAGAAATTAGATATTATTTGTCAG
>JBAYRB010000575.1:0-2583 GCA_041676905.1 Spirosomataceae bacterium | reverse complement strand
CAATGATATGATGGCGAGTAGTGGTTCTATTACGGCGAGCAGACCGAACATCACTTCTCGTTTGGCTAAAAATACGGCGCTCCAAGGTGAGCTTAATCTTCACCTCGACGGCAGCTTCACCTACAAAGCCCCCGCCGATTACAATGGTACGGAAGTGGTTGAATATGAAGTCTGCGATGAGGAGGGCCAATGTTATAAAGCAACCCTGTATATTTTAGTAACGAATGCGAATCCGCTTCCTGTCGAATTGCGTTACTTCGAACTGGTACGGGAAGGAACACAGGCACTCCTCAGATAGGAAACCACCGAAGAGATCAAGTTCAGTCATTTTGAAATCGAACGCAGCTTTGATGGGCGAAAATGGCATAGTCTCTCGAAAATCTCAGCCATCGGAATGCCTTACCATTATCAATACAGCCATGAAAATCCAGTCAGCGGACTTAATTATTATCGTCTGAGAATGGTTGATCAAGATAATCGTTTCGAATACAGTGAGATAAAAAGTCTGGAATTCGACTTAAACTTATCCGAAGTAGCGATTAGCCCCAACCCTGCGGTCGACAAAATCAAACTCCATATCCAGGACGTCACGACTATCGAAAAGGTACAACTACTTTCTTCGGGGGGGCAGGTTGTCTTTCAATCGAGCGCTAACTTTTCCTCTGAAATAAATGTACGTCACCTACCTGCGGGTGTTTACCTTGTAGTTCTGACCCATCAGGGTGGGCGTAGGACGACCCATAAGGTTTTGATTAATTAACGAATGTAAGTCGTCCGATACATTAGCTCCGACAGGCTTGGAAAACCAATTTGTCGGAGCTTGACTTTTACTTTCTTTTGGCCAAAATAAATACCCGTTCTCTTTCGACTCTTTCGCCTGTATTAGTCCAAATTTCTTCAACTTCCTGGAGGTTATCGTAAACGAGTAACCCGGCTTTTTCCAATAGATTTTTTACATCCTCTGGCGTATATAATTCGAATACGGTTCGAGTAAAGGGCAATTTTTCCATAAAACTCTTGTGTATAAACGCCAGACAAAGTACGCCACGGTCTTTTTTCAAAACGCGTGCAATTTCCTTGGCATATTCCACCGGGTTTTCCCAGAAATAAATGGTATTAGCTGAAACAACTGCATCAAAAGCCTCATCGGCAAAAGGAAGTGTTTTTCCATCCACCATAATCAAAGAAACATCCAGAATTTCACCACATTGTTCAGCGGCTTCAGTAATCATGGTTTTGGAAATTTCAACTCCGGTGTAAATTACACCCGGTTGCTTCGATAGGATTTCTTTTACATGCGCTGCATTCCCCGGTCCAATTTCTAATACCTGTTGCCCGCTTTTCAGGTCGATTAATTCAAACATACGTCGAATCATACCCATATTCGCATGATTCATGCTTATGCCTATTTTTTTACCCTCTTCACCTTCGGGGTGCCGCAATTGTCGTCCCATTGCTTCCCAGTCTGGAGCGGGAATGGGCGGCTCATCCTTCCATTGCAATGCCAATTTTTCGCCCTCGGCAAATTTTTCCAAATGCTTAGCGAAGATATATTTCAGTTGAATTAAATTTTCGAAAGTGTCTGCTGAGATTTCAATTTGCAAGGTACTTTCATCGGAAAACATTCGTCCTTCACCATAGGGGAAATAGGCTAGTCCTTCATGATCGGAACAGGAAGTCTTAATTTTATGGGAAAAATGTTCGCATAGTCTTTGGATGTACGCATTACCTGAGGCAGTGGGAATGATAGCAGTAGAAGTTTTCATAAAAGGTACTGGAAAGGGTATTGTTGTAAATCGTATGTCTAAAGGTACAACGTGTTTTTACCTTCCATGAGTTTCGTTATCTGTTATATTTTAGTCAGACGGGGGATTTACATCAAAAAAGTATGGTAAAATTTTCTCTCATAAAAAAGCCGTAAGCCTTTTCACCCCCGTAATTACCGGCAGGCGGAAGGCTTACGACCTAATGTGTGTATATTACAAGGGTTTTACATCCCACCAAACACGGCTCAGGTAGCTATCTCCTTGTGCCATGCGGGCAACGGCGGTATTATATTCATCCGGATTTCTAAAGCGTTCATTCCCTGAATATACTCCCCTACGAGGTATAGTACCGTTCGTAACTCCCTTATTAGGACCGGGAGTCAGTTTTGGATAACCGGTACGACGCCATTCGGCATAGGCTTCATAATGCCTCATGAACAAACTAATCCATTTTTGGTTCATGATTTGCTCCAATTTTTCCTCGTCACTCCCTGTCAAGGTGCCTTCTTTAGCAAGATAAGCATCGATGGCTGCGTCCGGGATATTGAACGGCTCAATTTTCATCGAAGCCCTGATTCCCTGTTGGTAAAATTCCTCGGCTTGGACTGGGGTTAATCCTGCCCAACCCAACAGGGCTGCTTCTGCTTTGTAGAAACACAAGTCGGAATAGGTCATGAACAGGTAGGGAAATGTGTATTTACGGTCGTTGTAGATCGAAATAGTACCGTACGAATAATCGTCCCTGTTGATGATTACGTTTTGCCCGAGTGCAACACCCAAGCCTCTGTAAATAGGATTACCGGCTTTTTTGCTGTTT
>JBAYRB010000574.1:0-2584 GCA_041676905.1 Spirosomataceae bacterium | reverse complement strand
GTTCCCTGGCAGAATGATATTAGATTTGCAGTAGGCACAGGGGCTGAGTGGTGGCCCCGCGGGGCCACCACTCAGCCCCTGACACAGTTTATTTTACAGACCCGATTAACATCCACTCCTTTCTCGATCCTTCCTTCATTCTCATCCTATAATCCGGAAGAGCCCTCCCGTTTCTCGCTATTCAGGTTTTCTCAACTAACTTGAGCCTTGTATGAATCGACCTAATTTAGGGCTAACTGGTATCTAAACACAGTTTGGTTCATCCAGTAGGCTCTGTTTGACTGGTACTTCCTCTCCTATCCTTTCGTTTATGATGCTCGCATAAAAGGGCCACCAACCTCCCTAAATGGGGTGGAACTACCTAACTAGCTTAGACCGATAAACCGTTTACTGACGGCAACACCTCCTAACCGTTATTTATTCCCTAACCGCTTACTTTCGTTTAGAATTACTTGTTAACTGGATCGTTAACCGCCTCTTGTGTAATTTTAAAGGGGGGGCGGGTGGGGGGCCTCCCGACACCAAACCAATACTCGTGAACCGCGTTGTATTATTCATGTTCCGATCCAGAATCTCAGGCTCGGCAAGAAACAATAGTCAAGGTATCGACCCTAATCTGATTTATATCCACCAATAATACCGGTAAAATATCCTTTACCTACCAAGCTCATCGAACAAAAAGTAGCGCTGGGCTGCCTTCCCATGAAATTGCGATTAACCCTAAACACTACCCCCGTATCCCTATTCCAAAAAAAATCCCTGCGACCGTGTATAATAACGCTGCAGGGACAAACTTAACTTTTCCGAAATGCTGCTATCGCAGAATTACGGCAAAGCTCTTAATAATAGCACTCACACGGACGGCATCATATACACGTGCCTGCGTTCCCCCGTGATTTAGCACCGATTGCTCATGAGAAGTAACACAAAGCTCACAACCGTTCAATGCGGAAACAGCAAGACTGAGCAATTCGAAAAACTCTTTTCCCAGAACCGGATTGATCATGATACTCATTTTTATACCGGCCGGTGTTTTTTCGTAATATTCCTTATTGACAAAATGCCGGAAACGGTAAAAAACGTTGTTCGCATTCATTAAAGACACACAGGCGATTACTTCGGCTATCTCAGCATCCGAAGCACCTTCTTCCTTAGCCAATGCCTCAAAACCGGATGTAAGCCCCTCATGCTTCTCATTAATAGCCGTAGCCAGGGCGACCAAAAGTATTTCCTTCCTACTCAAATTCTGGTATTTCAGTACATTACCAACGTTGATCTTAAGGTCTTTTAAATACTTATGATCCAAGGAAGTTAGTTTATCTAACAGGACGCTTTCAAAATTATCAGGTAGATTCACCTCTTTGAATAGCGATTCTTTAGGATTAGAAGCTGTTGCAAATGGATACATATTTTCTCAGGATATTTAATACATAAGAGGGGTTAAACAAACCCGAAAACATCGAGAAAACCCCTCTTATGCGATGATTAAAACTAAATCTGTCGTTTATACACAGACCATTATACGCTCAAAGTAGCTTCGCCTTTCTTCCAATTACAAGGACAAAGCTCATCGGTTTGAAGCGCATCTAAAACTCGAATTACTTCGTCAACATTTCTTCCCACAGAAAGATCGTTAACCGAAACCCAACGAATAATCCCTTGAGGGTCTACGATGTAGGTAGCACGATAAGCCACTTTCTCATTAGCTTCCAGGATCCCAAGCTCCTCTGCCAACGACTTTGAAGTATCAGCCAACATAGGGAAACGTAGGTCACGAAGATCTTCATGATCCTTTCTCCAAGCTAAATGAACGAATTCGCTGTCAGTAGAAGCACCAATTAGAATGGTATCACGGTCAGCAAAATCGTCTACATGCTTATTGAAAGCTGCTATCTCAGTCGGACAAACGAAGGTAAAGTCTTTCGGCCACCAAAAAAGCACCATCCATTTTCCTGCTTCACGATGGTCGCTTGACGTAATGTCATAGAATTCGTTGCCTTTTTCTAATGAAACAACCGCTTTCTTCTTAAAATAAGGAAATTCTGCACCAACCGACAAGATTGAATTTGCCATAATAAACTTCAGTTTAATTTTTTTGAGAGATAATTAAATTAGACTTTTTGTAGTTACAAATCTAAGCCATAAAGTCGTCAAAGGCAAATCCACTTTTGTACTTTAAGCATAGCAATACTGAATATTTTCAATATTTTAGGTATTGATTGTTTTTATAGCTATATAGCATTTCTCTATAACCTGATTACAACCATGCATTTAATTTTGCATTATTCATATATACCCTATCGATACTTCAAACGCACTATCTATCCCCAATAACAAGCATAGCTAAAACCAGAAAAACAGCCTACCTTAAGTAGGTCGGTAGTTATTGTAAGATTTGACAGTTATTTTAAACTAGGTTTCTCCGAATTCATATTAAACATTTAACTTTGGGCTTCACTTTAATATATGAGTAGAATGCGAATTTTATCTATCTCCCTACCCCTTAACACCCTATTATCATTCCTATTGTTGTGCTTTGCAACCCAAACCGTCGATGCGCAAAAGAGCGGTAAATGGATTTGGT
>JBAYRB010000573.1:0-2589 GCA_041676905.1 Spirosomataceae bacterium | reverse complement strand
GGTCGATCAATTGAAGATCAAGCCCGATCATCTTTTGGTAGATGGGAACCGGTTCGTCCCTTATCCGATGCTCCCTCATACGTGCATAATCAAGGGGGATATGCTCTATTATTCGATTGCGGCAGCTTCCGTATTAGCCAAGAACTATCGTGACCGGCTTATGGCCGAATTAGCCCGGGAATACCCCCAATACGGCTGGGAGCGAAATGTCGGTTATCCGACCATCACGCATCGGAAAGCTCTGATGGAATACGGTGTAAGTCCTTACCATCGGAGGAGTTTTAAGTTATTTAAGGGATAAAAACCGATTTTACTTTCTCTTATAAAGGGGAACGGTACTGCAGGGCTCTCCAAACATAAGGCTTCGTACGACTGGTTTTAGCAACCTTGTAACTTCTACATAAGCGGATACCGGTACCGGATGTTTACTGCAGCCTTTAACAACAACGCGTTTGTCGCGATATTCTTCCACATTAATCATGGCTAAGGCATCGTAGAAAAGTTTCTCTATTAATTTCTCCTCATCCCCAAAAACAATGCTATGTGCATAGGGCTCCAAGTGTAGGGTAAGAAGCATGTACGCCCACGACGGTACAATCGCATCGACCGAGCAGTGAATGGCAACATTTTTCCCTTCATAGGCACTCCAGTCGTGCTCCTTTAAAAAAGCTCTAAAATCTTTTTCTCGAAGTATCAATCCCTGGAATAAGTTGTCTTTAAGATCGTAAATAACACGAGGGCGCTGATCGTATAATTCCTCGAGGTCTAATGTGATTAAACCGCTCGCAGCTACCTTATTTACAATTTCTGGGGTCTCCATATCATTCATTCTACGTTTTGCTTAAATAACAGCGTATCTAAAACGTTTGTTCAAAGGAACCTATATTCCAGTAAACTGAAGGGTTATTCCTCCGATTCCTGTTCTTTCATTGGGGTGATGTGCACCCCTTCCGCTCTACTACATTTTCCCAAAAACTCTTCTTCCAAGGCCATTCGAACATCGACTTCCAATTGACAGGTCATCTCATAAACGGGGTTTCGGATTTCAAGTTCCATTTCTTTGATCACGCGCATTACGCCGTTCATCGATTCGTAGGGAAACGTGATTTGGTAAGAAGTTGTATGGTAATCGGTGATGACTTCAGCTTCGTCGAGAGCTGCTTCAGTAGCCATTTTATAGGCATTGATCAACCCAGGAACCCCCAAAAGAGTCCCCCCAAAATAGCGTACCACCACAACTAATACATTGCTTAACCCTCTGGAAAGTAATACGTTCAAAATGGGTTTTCCGGCTGAACCAGAGGGTTCACCATCATCACTACTACGAGATAAGCCGGTGCTTAATCGCCAAGCGTAACACCAGTGAACCGCCTTTGGGTGCAGTTCCTTCAACTGTTGCCATAAGTCTCGGGCTTGGCGTTCGGTTTTGATCGGAAAGGCAAATCCTAAAAATCGACTGCCACGATCTTTAAATAAGCCTTCTGAAGGCGACAAGATGGTTAGAAAGGAGTCTTCTACCGCCATTTACAAGCAAATACTAATTCCCTGACGAACGCACTGTCCCAGGTATTTTTTTTCCTACCATGATAATACCTCTCCTTTTCAGTACATAGGCCGTAACCATGTAAAAACCGAAAAGGAAGATGTAAATTATAATGGAAGTAGTATTGCTAATATCGCCATGATAAATGAAAAATAAAACTACATTCACCACGGTAGCCATCCAAAGGAGGAAGGAAGCTTGAAAATGGGTAAGTCCGTTGTCCAATAAGATATGGTGCATGTGATTTCGGTCGGCTAAGAAGGGCGATTTTCCCTTCGCTAATCGAACGATAAAAACGCGAAGCGTATCGAAAATGGGGACGATAAGAATCAAAAGTAAAATTATCGGGGCATTGGATAGCGCGTCGGGTTCATGTCGATTGGCTACATTGATCCGTAAAAATTCGACACTGAACATGGATAGAAGGAAACCAACCACCAGCGAACCTGTGTCACCCATGAATATTTTACTGGTTTTCGAAAAATTGAAACGTAGGAATCCCAATAGTGCTCCCGACATTGAATAAGCTAAACAGGCAAAAACATAGTGAGAGCCCATCATGAACCAGGTTCCCAAAATTAGACCAGCGATCAAGGCTATTCCACCAGCCAGACCGTCAATACCGTCGATTAAGTTGATGGCATTAATCAGGGCGATAAACACGAAAATCGTCAATGGGATACTGACGATATCGGGAATGAAGTACCATCCGAAAATACCATAGAGATATTCAATTTTAAAGTTTCCCAACACAACGAGGGTGAGGGAGGCACAGATTTGTATTACCAGTTTTTTAGTGGGGTCTAATGCCAGGATATCGTCTTTCAAACCCAAGAAAAATAGGATGGTAAGGCCTACTACCGAGAGCCCGACTATATTAGCGGGGTTGGTTTCATCGGCATGTGGCCATAGGAAAAAAGCTATTATGGTCGATGCGAAGATGGCAATACCTCCTAAAGTGGGAGTAGCGCCTTCGTGAGAACTTCTGAACCCGGGTTTAGCGTTGAGATTTAGTAAGTTCGAAAGGTTGATTATCACCGGTATGG
>JBAYRB010000572.1:0-2592 GCA_041676905.1 Spirosomataceae bacterium | reverse complement strand
GCCGATCTCTTGCCTAATGCCCTTATGTACGGGAAGGCGAACTACTCTCCCGAGACCATTGAACAATTGCAATTAGACAACTCAATTGAAGGCTATTCAACTGTTTTTGTCCCCATGGACAAGAACATGGATAATAACTACCAATTTTTACAGGTACCCCTAATGGGGGGATATACGTTCCGGCCTGAAAAGAAATTCAGTTATACCATGTTAGCGGGTGGTATTACCAATATATTCCTAACCAACAAACTGGAAACCATGT
Organism: Spirosomataceae bacterium; assembly: GCA_041676905.1. GTDB lineage: Bacteria > Bacteroidota > Bacteroidia > Cytophagales > Spirosomataceae > Ravibacter. Next base: position 2,330 of record JBAYRB010000572.1, on the reverse strand, counting down.
CCGGATTTGTATTGGAGACAAAACCGGAAAACAATGTTTACAATCCGCTGGGTATTTCTGCAGCGGCGGGGGTTAGGGTAAATTACCGCATTAACAATGCATGGTATACCAATTTAAGTGCCAATTATCAACATTCATTGACCGACTCATTTAAAGATAATCCGTTCTTAAAGTCAAAACCTCAGGTATACGGTATATCCTGGGGGGTTCGATATACATTTCAAAACTAAACCACTATGAAAACCTGGAGATTTTTCACCCTATTCACAACAGGGACTCTGTTGCTAACGTCGGCGTGCACCCAAGACAAAAGCACACCCGAACCTATTGAAGGGAAACCAATCCACTTGTCTGCCAGAGTGGCGAACCAAACCACGGATTTTGCGTTTGACCTCCTACAAAACATTGACGCAACGGAGTCCAAGGAAGAGAATATTTTTGTTTCGCCGCTTAGTCTTCACATAGCACTGGGGATGCTTTTAAACGGTTCAGAAGGTGAAACGCGAGAGGGAATCATCAAAGCGATTCGTGCGGAAGGATTGACACCGGATGACCTGAATGCTGCATACCAGACACTGATGAGAGAATTACCCGAAGCGGATAAAAAGGTTCAGCTAGCCTTGGCCAATTCTATGTGGTACCGGGAAGGGTTCGAAGTTAAGAATAGCTTTAAACAGGTACTAGCCGATATTTTCAGTTCCCAAATTTATGACGAACCTTTTGACGGAGGTACGGTCAAAAAAATCAACCAGTGGGCGAGCGATCATACCGCAGGGAAAATCGACCAAGTCATTGACCAAATCGATGGAGGAATGGTTATGTTCCTGATGAATGCTCTGTACTTTAAAGGTGATTGGACCCACGAATTTGATAAAGACAAAACCCAAGACTGGAATTTCTCACTTTCATCGGGTGGTGAAAAACAAGTTAAAATGATGTTCCTCGAAAAGGAACTACGCAACTACAGCGATGATGACTTCGATGTAGTAGAGCTTCCCTATTCCGCTGGGCAATTTAATTTGACCCTTTTTGTTCCCAAAGCGGGTAAGGATATACATTCCTTATTACAAGAGTTCGACAGCCATAAATGGCAAACCGTTCAAGATGGCCTCCACAAAGGGAAGACCTATGTCGGGTTACCGAAGTTTACATTGAAATATGAAATTTTCCTTAATGAAATATTGAGTGCGATGGGCATGGAGCGCGTTTTCACCGATCAAGCCGAATTGGGTGGTATAGCGGATGCTCGTATTCTCGTCAGTTTCGTGAAACAAAATACATTCCTGGGAATCGACGAATCCGGCACCGAAGCAGCAGCTGTCACTTCAATTGGAATTGAACTAACATCCGTAGGTCCATCCCGTAAAACCGTAATTGCGGATAAACCGTTCTTTTTTACCATCAGCGAAAACACATCCAACACCATACTATTTACCGGACGTATTATGAGTCCGTAAGTAGCTAAAAAATATTCATCGATTTTTTTCGAGTCTTTCCAACCTTTCATTCTCCTACTTACTCTATACTATTGGAGAGTTGAAAATTGTAACGCCTTATTATAGGCTGGCCTACAAGAAATCAAAGAAATAGTACAGACTAAGGACTGTACTTGCGGGGTGCGGAATCGACCGGGAGCCACGATGCTTCCGGCCGATTTATTTAACTAACTTAAACCATAAGATCAACATTATATGAAGCCTCATCTACTTTTTCTTTTATGTATTCCATTCCTTTCAGGTAGCTGTACCGACAAGTGTGAAAAAACGCAAATTGTCAGACAAGTTCGGTCTGTCGTTGTATCTGCTTCTGAGATCCGTGACCAATTGAAGGTACAGGAACCCGTCGACCTGGTTCAACCGGGAAAAATTTACATCAAAGACCGTTTCCTTTTCATTAACGAGATTAAGAAAGGAATACATATTTTCGATAACAGCGACCCCTCTAATCCACGACCCATTACTTTTATTAATATTCCGGGAAATGGCGATATGGCCGTGATGGATCATATACTCTATGCCGATAGCTACATGGATTTAGTAGCCATTGATATTAGCAATCCCACGCAAGCTGTAGAGGTAGGACGGCAGCAAAATGTGTTTACCACAGGTGTGTTCGAAGGATTACCTTGGAGCTATAATGCCAATACGGGGGCTGTGACTACTCAAGAGGCTTATTTTGTTGAAGAAACCTTTGAAACGAATTGCGAGGGAGTCGTACCCAATCCGAATCCTTGGTGGTGGAGAAGTCCCTATCTCGTTTATGATTATGCCTACTTAAGTAGCAGTTATTCACAGAATAGCAATTTTTCAGGAAGCACGGCAGAAAGCAGT
>JBAYRB010000571.1:0-2597 GCA_041676905.1 Spirosomataceae bacterium | reverse complement strand
TTACACAGATATTCCGCGTATACCATTGTTCCTGAAAAACGACTACAATAAACACCGACCCAACCGGTTTTTGCGGGGTTTCACTCCCGCCCGGTCGTACAAGACCTGTTATGCCAACTAAAATATCGGCAGGAAAAAGAGGCATAAGTCCTTCGACAATAGCCCTACTCGCTTGTGGGGATTCTGCAGAATATTTCTCTATAAACTGATCAGAGATACCCAGAAGTTTCGTTTTAATTTCTTCTGCATAACACACGATTCCCCCTTTTAGCACAAGTCCCGCTCCAGGAAGCAGTGAGAATTCATACGCCACGCGCCCCCCGGTAGCACTTTCTCCAAAAGCGATCGTTAGATTAGAGGACACTAATTTTTCGGTAAGGACGGAAACGAGTCGCCGGCAATCCCCTCGAGAAGAGCGACAAGAAACCGGATCAATGATTTTCATAAATAAAATATTTGCAGGGTTTGCAAGAAAACGAATTATAGCTTCTCGGATTTGTAAATGAAAGGCTCCCTAGGTTCCCGGGCAACGGGATAGACGGTACGTTTTTTGGTCAGCATCGAGGTAATGATAATTACAACTCCAATGATTAAATGGGGGAAAAATGCAAAATCAGCAAAGCCAAATAACCAGGGGGATATAGCTAGAATGAATCCCAACGCAAGATCGGCATAAAGGTGAAATTGCATAGGTAGCCATCTAAAAAGCCCACCCTCATAATCGGTCATCACAGCAGATGAGGCGATCAATACGGCAATACTCGAGGGAACTATCCAAACAGCCGGGTTTGTATCTGAATAGTCCATCAATTTAAATAACCTCGGGGACAAAAAAAGAAGCAGGACAAGCGCATAATCTAGTATGGCGTGTGCCTTTGTGCTGATAATATTCATGGCATTCGGGAGTTTAAGAAAAGTTAGAATTAATTGTTGATGTACGTAAAATTATCAGGTCGTACGACCGAGTGCTTGCTGTGGCCGCATGACGTATAGACCCGTAGGATCGTCCGGTTTACTCTAATTATATATCCGAAAACCGTACCAGCTCACGCCCAATCAACTCAAAATGAACCTGCTCCAACTTCTCATTTATACCTCATCAGTACAGGTCCTCACAAATTCTCGACCTAAAATCGAACTGAGAGGCAATCCTCACCTGGTGTCGCTTGAAAGCGGATAATAATAGGCCATTAAATAGGGGTTGACCAGGTGTGCTTACACTGTTGACTTCTGAGGTCTTTTTGTCTCAATTTGAATCGCTTATACCCTTAAAACCCCCAAAAGAAAAGTGATAAAGTTGGGGTTGAATGAGGACGTCCTCTCTCGTTTATGTAGGTTTTCCCCCCGAATTTTACAGTTCGTACCGCTATTCGTCTCAAAGCTATTGTTGAAGTCGGTGTTGGGCATGATAATTACATCTTTTGTCCTAAGAAATTCAACAAACTACTCAACGTTATGAAAGGCTTCAAAAACACATCGGAATTTGAGCGACTGTTTATGGAGGAATTAAAAAGCCTGTATTGGTTAGAATCCCATTGGATTACTACGCAGCGTGAACTCGAAGAATTTGTGGTTTCGGACGAACTAAGAGTAACGCTTCGTTCGCATAACCTACTCAATATGGAGGCTGTTCTACGGCTGGACAAGATCTTCAATTTAATGAATGTTAATATCGCCCACGAAAGCTCTCGCTTTGTAGATGATTTGATCTACGAAATAAGACGGAAAATTAATATAACGCGAGAAGACAGCATGGTGCGTGATGCAGCCTTGATCATCGATGTTCAAAAAGTCATCCATTTTACGATCGCTGCCTACGGAAGTCTGGCGACTTTAGCCCAATTAATGAACCAGCAAGAGATCCGTGATTTGCTCCAAACAACATTACACGAAAAGAAAGTCAATGATGTTGAGCTTACTGCATTGGCGGAAAACTTTACGAACCTCAAAGCGGCTAACGAATAATCACACGTACATCAGGACATCCTACATCCAGGGCAATTCGTTTCCATAACCTATTAAATCCTCCCCCATGTTAGACGTAGGCACATTCTATCGCGAGAATCAATCGTGCTTGTTTCGGGTTTGGGCACCGCTCTGCAAGCAAATGACGTTGCACTTGGTCCATCCTGACGATCAAAAGATTGAGATGTCCGCACAGCCCGGTGGCTATTTTGTAGCAGACGTCCCCAACTTGTCACCGGCGACGCTCTATTACTACCAACCTGACGAACAAGGAGACTACCCAGATCCCGCTTCCCATTATCAGCCTGAGGGTGTGCACCGCGCCAGTAAGGTTGTAAATCACCATGCATTTTCATGGAATGATCAGACCTGGACCGGAGTCAATCCCGAATCACTGGTCATTTATGAGCTACATGTGGGTACCTTCACAACTGAAGGAACTTTTGAAGCGATCATACCTCGTCTACAAGACCTGAAAGAAATAGGTGTTACCGCTCTTCAGCTGATGCCCATAGCGCAGTTTCCGGGTAATCGGAATTGGGGATATGATGGAGTCTATCCCTACGCTGTTCAGAACTCCTATGGGGGACCCGACGGTTTAAAAAAGCTAGTCGATGCAGCTCATGCCAATG
>JBAYRB010000570.1:0-2603 GCA_041676905.1 Spirosomataceae bacterium | reverse complement strand
ATGGAAACATAACCCGCTTTTCGGAAACCTCTTTACTTCCAGTTCTTTACACCGCTTGGAGCAACTCCTACAATAAAATTCAACGTTGTAACAAAGTCTTGGAAGAATTGCCCAAGATTGATATCGAAAGTCAATTGGCTAAGCAATATGAAGGGGAAGCTAAATTCATCCGTGCCCTCCTCTATTTTGATATGGTCCGTTTTTGGGGTGGGGTTCCTATTGTCACTAAGTCACTGACTATTAATGAAGGGTATGAGGTCTCTCGCAATAGCATCGAAGAAGTTTACAGCCTCATTGAGCAGGATCTTAGAGATGCTGCAGAACTACTTCCTTCTGCTTACGACGCTGCGAATTATGGACGCGCTACACGTTGGGCAGCAAAAGGTTTTCTAGGTAAAACTTTAGTTTATCAAAGTGGCTATCCGCTCCAAAAAAATCGATGGACAGAGGCTGCGAATATACTGAAGGAAGTCATAGACTCCGGCCAATTCGAGTTTTTTGAAGACTATGCGGAAATATTTAAACATGCGAATGAGCGCGGTAAGCAATCTGTTTTCTCACTGATTTTCAGATCCGGTGCCGAAGGGGAGGGCAATCCCTTCCCCACACGTAACGCTCCAAACTTCGTATCGAGAAACGAAGTGCCGTTCGGGGGAAGCCCATTGCAATTGTTTTTATCGGCCGACCTGACTAACAGCTTCGAAGCTGGTGACTTGCGAAAAGATGCAGCTATTGCTTCTACATGGACCCATACATCGGGAGAAGTAATCGAATCCATGCCTTATTCTAAAAAGTACCTTGATGGACCCGTTGCGGCGGCGAGTGATTGGGATATCAATTGGATTGCTCTTCGATACGACGATGTCTTAATGCTTTATGCGGAGTGCCTAAATGAAAACGGATTTAATCCAGACGGGGAAGCCGTTACAATTTTGAACCGTTTTCGTACGCGAGCTGGGTTAGAACCCAAATCGGTGAATAGTCAACAGGAATTCCGTCTATGGATGGAAAATGAACGTCGTTTTGAGTTCTGTTTTGAAAACCAACGTTGGTTTGACCTTGTCCGTACAGATCGAGCACTCGAGGTAATGAAATCGTTCCTAGCTCAATACGGTTTGGAAAGTGCTATGCAATCAAAAGATCGTTATTTCTATCCTATTCCTCAACCGGCCATTGATATAAATAATAAAATCACACAAAACCCGGGCTATGATTGATAGTAAATCCTACGTCAATGCCGATGTATTTACATTCCGTACACTAGCTTGTTAATTATTCACTATGATATTCATTGAAGCAGAGAACTTTGACCACTTGGGGGGCTGGGTGGTAGATCAGCAGTTTATGAACCAAATGGGTTCTCCCTTTCTTATGGCTCACGGGCTGGGTAATCCTGTAGCGGATGCTAGCACTCGGTTCGAAGTCGAGCGTACCGGCATTTATCATGTGTGGGCACGAACTCGGGATTGGGCTGCTCCCTGGAAAAAAACCGAACAAATAGCAACCGGAAAGGAGGAGGATTGTCCGGGGCGATTCCAAGTGATCATCAATGGCGAAGCTCTTCAAACGGTTTTCGGTACGGAAGGCGCGGCATGGCATTGGCAATACGGGGGTGAAATCCATTTACCGACCGGGATCAACCATATGGCGCTTCATGATTTAACAGGTTTCAACGGGCGTTGTGACGCCATCTTTCTTTCCACAGAAAGGAATGTTCAATTACCAGATGGAGGGCCAGAACTACTCGCATTCCGACGAAAATTAACAGGCAATGACGGCGTACCTCGACTGGCCGGACAATTCGATTTAGTAGTAGCGGGTGGCGGAATCGCCGGCATATGTGCTGCAGTTTCCGCTGCCCGATTAGGACTAAGGGTTGCGTTGATCCACAATCGCCCGGTGGTTGGTGGAAATAATAGTTCGGAAGTACGTGTACAACTGGGGGGGAAAGTAAACCTCCCCCCCTACCCTCAAATTGGGAATATCGTCAATGAGCTGGATGCCCGTCAGGGACAGAATGCACGACCGGGAGAAGAATACAAGGATTATCTTAAAATGGGACTGGTCGAAAATCAACCGGGGCTATCCCTATTTTTAAACACGCAGGTTGTGGATTGTGAAGTGGTGTCGGGTGAAATCAAACAGGTTGAAACCCAACATGTCTTGACCGGTGAACGTCTAGTGTTCCAGTCAAATCTTTTTGCCGATTGTACCGGTGACGCTAATCTCGGTTATTTGGCCGGTGCCAACTATCGAATGGGGAGGGAGTCACGCGCAGAAACAGGAGAGTCCATTGCCCCGGAAGAGGCCGATATGATGACCATGGGTAGTTCTGTGATGTGGTATTCCGTGGAAAAAGAAGACGAAACTTTCACCTTTCCCGAAACCAGCTGGGCCATCCAATTCGATGATCTAACTTGTCAAAAGGCTCGAAAGGGAGACTGGGATTGGGAAACGGGCTTGGGTCGTGACCAGATTGAAGAATTTGAATTTATCCGGGATTATGGCTTACGAGCAGTCTTTGGAAACTGGTCTTACCTTAAAAACAAAAGTAGGCTGAAGGACGATTTTAAAAATCGACGGCTGGAATGGGTTGCCTATAT
>JBAYRB010000569.1:0-2613 GCA_041676905.1 Spirosomataceae bacterium | reverse complement strand
TGGCCACCATATTCCGATGCGATAACATGGCCCCTTTTGATACCCCGGTGGTGCCTCCCGTATACTGGATGAATGCAAGATCGGAACCCTTGAGTTGAGGGCGTCGATAGCCAGCCCCTGCCCCGATCTTTAAAGCCTCTTTAAAGGGAATAGCCCCCGGTAAGTGATACTCGGGCACCAGTTTTTTGATGTTTTTTACGACGAAATTAACGATGGTTCCCTTCACAGCCCCCAGCATATCGCCCATTTTAGAAAGGATCACATGCTCGATTTGGGTCTGTGCTATAATGGATTCAAGGTTTTTGGCAAAATTGGCCAGAATGAATATGGCCTTGGCACCCGAATCATTGAACTGATGCAACATTTCTCGTGGGGTATATAAAGGATTCGTATTAACCACGATTAAACCAGCTCGAAGTGATCCTAATAAGGCAATCGGAAATTGAAGGACGTTGGGTGCCTGCAGTGCAATACGATCCCCTTTTTTTAAACCGATCGTTTGTAGGTAGGCGGCAAAATCCTTTGAATAGCGATCCAACTCCGCATAAGTCAGTGCCTTACCCATGTTGGAATAGGCAACCCGCTGCGCATATTTTTCAAATGATTCTTCGAATAACTCCAATAGAGAAGGATAAGCGTCCGGATTTATCTCAAAAGGGACTCCTTCTGCATAATTTTTATACCAGGGAAACTCTTTATTTGTTTTAGTAGGCATATATGAAATTTTACAATTTGATCTTACTAAATTAATAAAGCAATTTAGTCGTAATTTTCGAAGAATAAAATCAGAATTTCACCAACTTTTACTCCTATTGCTGTGGTTTTATGAATTCCCACTTCCAAACTAACCCGTCCGCCTCGTCCTGAACTTCACTGGTCATTTGGTAACCGACCCCTTTTAAAACGGAAGTCGACGGGTTCTCAAAGGGGAGTGTATGAGCAATAACCCTTGTGACAAGACCACTATCTAGTGCATGCTGAGTCAATAATTGGGCTACCTCCTTTCCATAGCCACGATTCCGATACGTATTTTTTATCTCGTAGCCAATTTCTACCGTTCCGTTCTGATCCGGTTCGCCTTTATACCCGCAAGAACCAATCAACAAGTTGTCTTTTATATGAATCACCAGATAGGTCCACCAATTGCGTAAAGGCGGGTGCTCTTTCCATTTTCTATAGGCTGGCGAAAATGCCTCCCTGAATTCGGTCCACTTCCGCGGCACATTCGCTCCGATAACTTGTGCTAAAATATTATCCCCCATTTTAATTGCGTCGAAAATACTATCATCACAGGGGATAAGCTTAACGTTTTTGCCTACCAACATACCACAATATCATTTTTCAAATACGAAAATTTGGGAGGATTAGGCTATTATTTTTGCTATTCCCTGGGTCAAAAAATTTTATTGAACATTTGTTTTCTTAGAAAAACATCTGCTTCAATGCTGCCCACAACTCCCTTTTCTTCGGCACGTCTAACTCCATTCGTTTTAAACTGTTCGCCAAAAGAAGCCATACGCCATTAACCTTAGAAGGTTTATAAACTTCTAACGGTAAAGCTAAATTGAGTTCCTGGGGTCGAACACCCAGTAACAAAAAATAATCGACCAGGTTTTCACGAACTGCTGCCGAGACATCAAAGGTCTGTATTTTGTTTAGATCGAATAAGTCAACTTTGTCGAGGCGGTAGTTGACCGCCTGCAATACCTTTTCAAGAAATGCTAATTCATTTTCTTTCAGCCCCTCGTCATAGGTATTTACCACAATAAGGAAACGACTTTTTAAGTTTCGGAGGGGTGAATCTTCCTTTAGAGACCGACTCGATACCTTTTCAACTGCTGCTTGCCCAGCCTCCACCCCAGCGGGAGAAACCGGAACCGTTAGTAATTTTTCATTGGGTAAAGAAAAAAGAACTTCCCCCTCAAAAAGGTATTGATATAGTGCTTTCGACATAAACCCGTTTTAGGCAAATCTAGAAAAACGTAGGATAAAATTTAACCTTTCCAACCAAAATAAAATAAGGCTGGAAAGGTTACTACCAAGGCTAACAAGGAACCTTATCGGGGTATTTTCTCCCAAACTTCATGGATAGGATCCCCCTTACTACTTTTTCCAGAATGATCCCATTTCCCATTATTGAGTTTCCAATTAAATTCTAGTGAAGCTCCAACCCTGCTGTTGTCCCGGGAAAAGAATTCAATGTTTTCTACATACTTCCCGTTTTCCGCTTTATAGGTTCCTCCACCCGTCCCGTAAAAACCTTTGACACCCGGATCAATTGCAACCCATTGGAAACGAGTACCGGATAAAATTTTCAAGGTTTTACGCGTACCAGTTTGATGAATTTTTTCCAAGGCACCCACCCCATCACGAGCTCTTTCCGTGATATGCCATGTTCCTGCCATCGCATGGTCAGAAGCCTTATCAATACGATCAAACTGAAATGTGCCCCGATCTCCTGTGAGCGTCAACCGGTTACCACTCAGCGAATAACTCCAGCGAGTCTGAGTGCCCACTTGAGAGGCATCGTCAGAATTAAATTCACAATGGTAGTTAACCGTGTTTCCATTTAAACTGAATTTCCCCCCCTCGGTATAACCAAACCGTTTACCT
>JBAYRB010000568.1:0-2618 GCA_041676905.1 Spirosomataceae bacterium | reverse complement strand
GGTCCCGACGACTGTTTTTACATCGCTAAGGGGGGAGCCCTCAATAACGGACCAGGGATTACGCCCTTTGTGGTGAAAGGTTTCCGGGCAGGATCGAAATTATCGGGAACTGTCGTCAAAATTGCTCAGGATGGACGATCCTATGAGGTGATGGCAACAGGATTGCGGGGGCCTTTCTTGGGTATGCATCCACAAACGGGTGTCTTAACAGCCTCCGACCAACAGGGTAATTTTGTGCCTTCTACACCGATATACTTAATTCGGAAAGGAGATTATTACGGTGTGCCGGCCACCAAACACAGGGACGATAACCCTGAAATTGCACCGCCACTGACCTGGATTCCGCACAGTGTCGACCGTTCAGCCATTGGACAGGCATGGGTTACCAGTGATAAAATGGGTCCTTTAAATGGTGACTTAATCCACTTTTCTTTTGGTAGGCCTGGCCTGCTACGCGTGGTGTTCGATACAACCAGCCAAACGGTACAGGGTGGCGTTACTTTTATCAAAGGGAATTATACAGCGCCAACCTCTAAAGGAGCGGTCAATCCGAAAGACGGCCAACTTTACGTAGCCGGGTTTAATCTATGGGGGTCCAGTGCTAAAGGAGTAAGTGCCCTACAACGCTTAAGGTACACCGGATTGCCAAGTTATAGACCTAACGGTTTCGAGGTAGGTACCGAAGGGGTGGTCATCACATTCGACTCACCACTCTCTACGGAGTCGGCGACAAATCCACAAAACTATCGGATTAAAAGATGGAATTACCTACGCACGGAGGAATACGGCTCCGGACACTATAAATTGGATGGAACACCTGGCCAGGAAAGCTTGCCGGTACTGGCGTCTTATCTATCGGCGGACAAAAAGTCTATTTTCTTGCTAATTCCCGATGTGAAGGAGGTCGAGCAAATGGAAGTGCTATATGACATTGCCGCTGAAGATGGCAGGACGATGCAAGACGGTTTCTGGTTTACCCCCAAATCAGTAGAACCCCTTACCTTAAATAAATACGGGTTCCAGGGCGTAGATTTGAATTTGCTCCAAGATCCAAAGGCAATCGCTGAAGCATCTAAGAGCATTATCGAGGTAGTTTCGGTAGAACACGGTAAGGCGATGTTCGAAAAATTAGCTTGTATGGGCTGTCATTCTACAGGGGAACAAGTAGACGGTATGTACGGACCGCCTTTAAAAGGTATATTAGGTAAACGACGTGAATTCACGGACGGAACTAGTGCCGTTGCTAACGAAAAATACCTAAGGGAATCGATTTTAGATCCGCCCGTGAAGCATGTCAAAGGCTATAGCGGAGAAATGCCCTCTTATGTAGGGATCGTATCGGACAGTGATCTTGAATCGATCATCCTTTACATTAAGTCACTGTAGAATTATTATGATATTTAAACGAGTGGATTGGCCAGGTATACTGACAGGTTTCCTGGCCATCTTTTTTGTTCCCTTTTGGGGGGTAGGTCAAAACACTCCTTCGAAACCCAATAGTAATTACCGTTATTCAATTTTTCCCGCTACTTCACCCATCGTCATTGATGGTAAGGGCGATGATCCCGCATGGTCAACCACAGAGGTGGCATCCGACTTTTTTATGATGCAACCCATGGACACCAGCTACGCCAATGCGAAAACGGACGTCCGAATGACCTACGATGACCACAATTTATACATCTTGGTGGTCAATCATAAGCCGGTAAAGGGAAGTCTGGTGGTCGAATCGCTTAAACGTGATTTCAGTTTTAATAAGAATGATAACTTTCTCCTCTTCATGGATCCGTACGACGACCGTACCAATGGGTTTTCATTTGGGGCGAATGCTGCGGGGGCGCCCTGGGATGGACAGCAAGTGGACGGCGGGACCGTCGATTTGAACTGGGAGAACCGCTGGTATAGTGCCGTAACTAATGAAGAAGACAAGTGGATCTGGGAAGCTGCAATTCCCTTTAAAAGCATACGCTATAAGGAAGGGCTAACCGAATGGGGGGTCAACTTCAGTCGCCTGGACTTGACCATTTCCGAAAAATCATCCTGGGCGCCGGTTCCCAAACAATTTGCGTCAGCGAACTTAGCGTATACAGGCGTTTTGGTATGGGATCGCCCACCTCCCAAGCAAGGAGCCAATGTTTCAATCATTCCTTATGTAGCTGGAAGAGTTTCGCGGGACTATGAAAATAAGGTGCCCTGGAAACAGGGGCTCGATGTAGGTGGGGATATAAAGGTCGGCTTAACGCCATCATTGAACCTCGATCTTACCATTAATCCGGATTTTTCCCAAGTGGACGTCGATGTACAGCAAACCAACTTAGATCGGTTTGAATTATTCTTCCCCGAAAGAAGACAGTTTTTTTTAGAAAATGCTGACATCTTCGCCAATTTCGGCTATGCGAACCTACGACCTTTTTTTTCACGGCGAATCGGATTGGGTATGCCTATCCAGTTCGGAGCACGATTAAGCGGGAAAATTGACAAAAATTGGCGAATAGGTGTTCTCGATACGCAAACGGCTGCTCAAGATTCGACCCCTGTCACCAACTACGCTGTAGTAGCCCTCCAAAGGCGTGTATTTTCCCGTTCGAATGTGCGGCTAATGATGATTAACAAACAGG
>JBAYRB010000567.1:0-2622 GCA_041676905.1 Spirosomataceae bacterium | reverse complement strand
GTTGGACGCGTAGAAAAAGGCACCCCCATTTTGAAGGCATAGGGCTTCGATTTCCAATTTATGTTCTAGCCATCCAGTAGTGCCGCTGACGACAGGCCAACCTCTTTGTAGGCATTTCTTGATATTGGTGGCAGCAGCTTCGGGCGTACTGAATTCGATGGCGACATCCACAGCGTCCGTATCGAGTTGTTCCAGTTCGTGTTGATTATTGATATCAATTTTACCGACAATTTCATGTCCTCGGGATAGGGCAACTTTCTCTATTTCTTTGCCCATTTTTCCGTAGCCTAGTAATAATATTTTCACTTTTATTTACCTTTTTAACTTGAATGCTATTTTATTATTTAAATGTAAAAACCAATTTCATGCCTGGTGTTACTCCTGCTAGTTGGGGTTGAACGAACGAAGGCTGTATTTTCATGGTTAGATCATCCGATAAATCGAAGGTTTTCAAATGGGCGGCTACATTTGCTTCTACTGCTGCTAATGCATAAGACGCGGCCAATGCAAAAAAAGACCAGTCACGCCAGCGGCGATAGGTATCTTTCACTCTTTTAACCTGGTCGATGGTCATATCCACATGACGATTCTGGCTTTTGATATAGACACGAACGGTTCTGACATCCGGGTTTCGTTGGCCGTAATTCGGTGCAGAGGAGTCATCCAGGAAATAAAACTCTTTGTAATGGTCGACCATGGTATTATAGCGACCAATGTTTAAGGCTACAAAATAAATGGATGTACCGTAGGCCGCGTAAACAAAAGGCAGCTTCCAGTAATCACGATTATAAATTTGGCCTCCACCTAGTCCAGGAGTGAGCAGCGAAAGTCGCAATGCGGTCTTAGGATTAGGCATAAATTTCGGTTTACTGTTTTTGGAGGAAAGGATAACCGTATCGCCCTCCACGGTAATGGGGGACGTCAGCGAAGTGTCAGGTCGTGTTACGGTAAGGCTGTCGTTCACCGTTTGCTGTCCGAACAGCGTGACGGTGATCAAGATGAAGCCTACCACAAATCCCCCCCCTTTGCGAATCACTAAATCTCGATTTTCAAGTTATTCAGGATTCGGTCCAAATCAGCCTTGGATCCAAACGGAATCTTTATTTCCCCTTTCCGGTTTTCGTCACTTCGGATCGAAACCTTCGAACCGATAATTGAAGACAATCGGTATTGAAGTGCTTTGATTTCTTGTTTGTGAGCCGTTTTTGCACGAGTGCTACTGTTTTCCGGTTGGGGTAACAGCGAAAGTTTTCTAACTTCTTCCTCAACTTTTCGAACCGACCAGCCTTCGTCAACGATTTTTCTAAAGATTCGAAGTTGAACGTCGTGGTTGTCGATGGTGATTAAGGCACGAGCATGCCCCATCGAAATCTTATTATCACGTACGGCTGCCTGGATGACGGGTGGTAATCGAAGCAGTCGCATGTAATTATTGACCGTGGTTCGGTTTTTGCCGACCCTTTCTCCGAGTTCTTCTTGTTTTAAATTGCACTCATGCATCAGTCGCTGATAGCTCAATGCAATTTCAATCGCATTGAGGTTCTCCCGCTGAATGTTTTCAATGAGTGCCATTTCCAACATTTGCTGGTCATCAGCCGTACGTATATAAGCTGGTATCTTCGTTAATCCAATGCTTTTAGAAGCCTGGAAACGTCTTTCCCCTGAGATAAGTTGGTAGCGATTGTTTTCAGTTTTTCGGACTGTGATCGGTTGGATAATCCCTTGGGTTCGAATTGATTCCGCCAATTCCTTCAACGCTTCTTCATCGAAATGAGTACGAGGTTGATAGGGGTTTACGTCGATGAGTTCGAGTTCAATTTCGGTAATACCGCCTATATGGGGCGTTGCAAGGGGTCTCCCTTGTGCCGGAGTAGCAGCCTTACGTGGAATATGTTCGTTTTCTTGCAGTAAGGCACCCAAACCTCGACCGAGCCCGGTCATTCTATTTTTTTTGTTCGAGTTGTTTTCCATATTGGGAATAATTACGCACGCACCAGTCCGTTCTTTTCAACAATTTCACGCGCAAGCTTCAAATAACTCAAGGCCCCTTTGCTGTCGGCATCTTGTGCCAATACCGGTACCCCAAAGCTAGGTGACTCACTAAGCCTAACGTTCCTAGGGATTATGGTATCAAAAACCAATTGCTGGAAGTGATTGGTTACTTCAGCCACTACTTGGTTCGATAAACGTAGCCTTAGGTCGTACATGGTGAGCAGGATGCCTTCGATTTCCAACCCCGTATTTAATCGGGATTGAATAATGTTGATGGTATTTAGGAGTTTGCCCAAGCCTTCCAATGCAAAGTATTCGCACTGAACAGGAATAATTACCGAATTCGCTGCGGTCAAGCTATTAATGGTAATTAAACCTAAGGAGGGTGAACAGTCTATGATAATAAAATCGTAATAATTGGCAACCTGGGTAAGGGCATCTCGCATTTTATACTCCCTATTCTCAAGATTGATCATTTCGATTTCCGCACCCACTAGGTTGATGTGTGATGGAAGCAGATACAAATGAGATAAATCCGTTTGAATGATTGCTTCCGCTGGGCTAACATGGTCGACCATGCATTCATAAATGCTTAATTCGATTTCCTTGGGATTGAATCCTAAACCAGAG
>JBAYRB010000566.1:0-2623 GCA_041676905.1 Spirosomataceae bacterium | reverse complement strand
GGTGGTACTGACGATAAAGCAAAACGAATATTTGTAATTGGTTTCCTAATTTTCCCCAAAGTATCGCTCGATTTTGAGTGAAAAACCTTCGCCCGAACCATTTAACCGAAGCATCAGGAAGCCGTTTGGTGGGATACCGTCCCTGTGCCTCGATGTAAAATGAAAATTGGTTGTAAAGATTTGATTTCTACCTTGCCCATGTGATTTCTGCAAGTTCCTCAATGAGTTCTTCGTACGTAAAGTCAGGCGAAATAATAGGAAGACGATTAAGATATTTGGTTAACTGTTCATTGCAATGTTGTTGGCACGTGCTCCTGAATCTGTCCGGATCTTGGGCGACAATTGCGACGACATCCCGATATGTGAACCGAAAATCACCATGATGCCTCCACTCGCGTTCCCACATAAAGTCATGTTCGTCCTTAACCACATTTATTAACGAGTAATAATGAACAATATTTTTATAATGTGCAGATTCTGCCTCTTTTAATGATTTGAATTGTGTTATGCCATTGAAAATTGATCTGAATTCATCCAAAAGGAATTTTGATATAGAGGTTCCTTTTGCATTTATATATATTGCTGGACTTGCACCGATGTTGAAAAGTTGGTTCTTCCAGAAGACAAGACCATAGGGCGCTAGTTCTATTCGTCTTCCCTTAATCTTTTTTGTAAGTTGCTTGATTTGTGTGAGCGGTGTTTCCGTAAAGCATGTTGTATAGAACTGTCGTTGTAGCGTAGGAGAAAAACCCATGGACTCTATAGCATGCTTGACTAAACAATGTGCATTCATAGCGTAAATGGTTTTATCATTTAATATAGCGATGAGATTATCCATTGCGCTATCACCTTCGTAATCACGTGTTAGATGAACTAAGAAACGGGAAATGTCTTCACGATTTCGATCTATATTATTGATCAGTTTCTCCTGCCAATATCCAAAACGAATATTCGATACCCTGTATTTCTTTAAATGTTAGTATCAAGCAAAATTATTGACAAGCAAATAATGCCTACGTACGGCTGGGGATAATGCGAAAATTAAGTGTTCGGATGGGTGACACTTCGCGCAACTGGCAGCTATGCAACCGATGACAATAGAAAAAAGAAAGCACGAAAATCTGGAGGGAAAGAACTTTTTACTTAGGAAAAATGAGCTTTATTCTAGGGATTTGATTTTTAGGAAAGACGCAAAGTAGAATTCCGTGGCCTGAAGCGTGGTGTGACTTATAACTAATGACCCCTTAAATACCTAGCCGCCGTTTATGTGAACACGATTGAGGTAAACGGTCCTCCGGGGGGTTCCTTTTTTAATTCGGGGGTGTAGGGGGGTGTTTGAGAAAAAGAATCCTTTTTATGAATAAGTTTTTGTTTGATGGATACGAGTACGTCGGCTTGATGGGCCGACCTCGGCGTTATTGGATTTGACGGCCTCTTGCTTCGTATGTAAAGGCTCAGTTCGTTGATGTAACGGTTGGATTTCCGCGAATACCATCATGTAAAGTTATGCTATTCTTTTCGTCGGTATCGAGCTGCAAGCCTCCAACGAACTAACAGTTGTGTGCCTCTCAGATACCCGCTGTTACCTTTTTCGATCTATCCCTATGTGGATTCTCCCACGCTGATAGAAACAAATACAGGGCATTTCTAATATTTCCTGGTTGCCGATATAGGCTTTGGATATCCGGGTAATACAGGATGAGCAAAGCGAACCTCGGTGGTTGCGAAGGATGTGTGCGAGGTTTTGGAGGTCCAGAACCCAAGCAAAACGTAATTCGCTTTTCTCTCGGTCACGGAAATTGTCCAAATGTTTATAATGTGATAATCTGTGACTGGCGATGGGGTCCGCCGTTTAACCGCCTGCCCCGGCTGATGACTCCTACCTATATCAAGGATCTCCTGTGAAACAGTATTCACGGGGAGAATTTATGGGAGGAGAACATGAAGCAGGAAATACCCGGTTTTTCTACTGAGCCGGCCATGCCCTCAATCGGCCCGGTCTTGCAGACAATAAAGCAGATATCGACAGATTTTAATATCAGATCGCTTGATCGCCAGATAGCGGCGTGCGAGGAACTTTTTACTGAAAACCCACTTATTGACGTGGCCATTCTCGGACAATTCAAGGCGGGGAAAAGCTCTTTTATAAATAGCCTTATAGGGGCCTCCATCCTTCCCGTCGGGGTCATCCCCGTAACCACCGTCATCACGCGCCTCAGTTACGGACCTATTCAGAGAGCGGTTGTTACATATTACGATGGCAAAAGATTTGAGGTCGGAGTTTCCGAAATGGAGGAATATATCTCCGAAGCAAAGAATAAGGCTAATGAGAAAAACGTCGAGGTTGTAGACGTTGAGCTGCCATCCCTTAGGTCGTATAGCGGTCTTCGACTGGTGGATACTCCCGGACTGGGAAGTATTTTCAAGTATAATACGGAGATCTCGGAGGAATGGCTCCCCGAAGTCGGGGCGGCCATCATCGCAATAAGCTCCGACCGGCCTCTTGCGGAAAATGACCTGAATTTGATCCGGGAGCTTATGGAATTTACCCCGAGGGTAATCCTGATGCTAACGAAGGTCGACCTTCTAACCCACGAACAACAAAATGAGATCGTCACATTTT
>JBAYRB010000565.1:0-2625 GCA_041676905.1 Spirosomataceae bacterium | reverse complement strand
ACAATCGAGCAGCAAAACATCCCCGGCCTGACAGACCTGATCGTTCTGTACGTAGTGCAAAACACAGGCATTTTTCCCGCTGGCGATTATAGGAGAATAAGCATACCCTCTGGACCTACGACGTATATATTCATGAAGCATCTCAGCTTCAATTTCATACTCTGTAACACCCGGTTTTACAAATTTCAATACCCGTTCAAAACCTGCTTTGGTAATATCGCAGGCAATCTGAATCAATCGTACTTCTTCCGGATGTTTTACAGCTCGTAAATGATGCATCAAAGGAGCCAGTCGCTCTAATCGATGTAGGGGGTAACGCTCCTTAAAATAACGTATGAACCGGTCGTCTCGCGTTTGAACCTGGGAGTCATTACGGGTGTGTTCGTTAGAATTGAGATAAACCTGCTCGGCTTCAAATACGATATTGCGAAATACATTTTCGAACTGGTTCGTCCAAAAAATGGTCTGAATACCTGAAATAGCACGCGCTTGTTCTTTGGTTAATTTTTCACCATCCCAAACCGCAATGTGTTCATTTGTTTCCCTTAAAAAAAGCACCTCCCGAAATTTCGGATCGGGATGGTCAGGCGATAGCACCAATATCGTTTCCTCCTGATCAATGCCCGATAAATAAAAGAGGTCAGAATTTTGTCGAAAACCCATCGTGCCGTCCGCATTCGTCGGCATCAGATCATTGGCATTCAAGATCGCAAGTGACTTGGAATGCATGAGTTGTGCCAGCGTTTGACGGTTGGCAACAAATAAGGATGTATCAATAGGAAGATAGCGCATGAAAATTAACGTATTTGAAATTAGCGGGCAACAGTGTCAACTTTTGCAAAAATACAGTTATCTTGCGTATTCTTATCACGTAAGCCATGTAAAACAAGCCACGAGAAATATTTTACAGTTGCCTTTAAATTAGTCGATACAACAACCAGTACCCCGAAAACGTGCAACCACCCGCACAAAAGTATTTTTGATTATGAAATCGTTGTTTTTGTCATGCCTCCTGTTCATCGTTCCTTACTTAGTTCAAGCGGAAGGCGTCAAATACTGGATATATTTAAAAGACAAGGACCTATCCCAACCCCCAGCCGTTTCTTCTAAAACGATCGAAAACCGCGCTTTGATGGGTTTACCCTTATCGCACGAAACCGACTTGCCTGTTCGGGAAGATTATATCCATGCACTCCACGAAGCATCTGTAAAAGTGGTCCATCGTTCGAAATGGCTTAACGCTGTTTCAGCTCAGATAAGCCCTGAAATTGTCAACCAAGTAAAACAGTTGAGCTTCGTAAAGGAAGTGGTCAAAATGGATTCCGACTTCTTTATCGCTCGATCGTCACCCATACCTTCGCCAGCGATGTTAGCACCGGTGATGGAACAAGTCCAATCGACCGTGTTCACTAGCCAGCGCTTAACCGGAAAAGGGGTTACCATCGGGGTGATCGATGCGGGATTTTATGGTGCCGACTCCTCTGACTTACTAAAGCACCTTTTTACAAAAAATAAAATCCTGGGCATAAAGGACTATGTAAAACCCCATCAAAAGGGCGAAGATCTTTATTCCATCGCAGAAAGTTATTCCGATATGCACGGCACTGAAGTGCTTTCGGCCATTGCTGGAATTGATAAAAGAGACCATGTGCAGTACGGACTAGCGCTCAATTCAAAATTCTACCTCGCTCGTACCGACTACTCCCTCCGCGAATGGAGAGGTGAGGAGGACAATTGGATTGCAGCGCTGGAATGGATGGATAGCCTGGGAGTCCGCCTGATCAACACATCACTGGGTTATGCAAGAGGTTTTACCGATCCCTCAGAAAACTATGAGCCTTTTCAAATGGACGGTAAATCGACGGCCATTTCAAGAGCCGCTCAAGTCGCCGCCGACGAGAAAGGTATGCTTCTGATCATCTCGGCAGGCAATGAAGGTGAAGACAAATCCTGGAAAGTAATTACTGCTCCCGCCGATGCGAAAGGGGTACTCTCCGTAGGTGCAACCAATCAACATCAGTGGACGCGAATCGGATATAGCAGCATTGGCCCTGAATCGCTGGATTATCTAAAACCCAACGTGTCATGTTATTCACTCTATGGGACATCTTTGTCGGCTCCAGTCATTACCGGCTTTGCGGCTTGCCTGATGGAACATAGCCCCGAGCTAACCAATAAACAATTGATCGATATCATTGAGCGATCAGCCCACCTGTATCCGTATGGAAATAATTACGTTGGTTACGGAGTTCCACAAGCCTCCCGTGCACTGGAATTGGTGAAAAGATCAAATCTCCCCAATAAAAATATTCAAATCTCAGCATCCGGCCGGACCATAGACCTGCCGGTGAATACTACCGAACGCATCGTGCCGATCTACCGTAAGAAAAACGCAAAGGATGTTATCGTGCAACAAACTGCCACGGTAGTAAATGGTAAAATTTCTTTGCGAAGACAAAGTCAGGAGAAATTCACCACAATTGATCTAAAAAACTACGCTGTTGAAATAGTTTGGGAATAACAGAATAACCCTTGCTCATAACAACATAACCAATGAGGCGGTCTAATTGCATAAAACGAACCGCTTCATTAGTCCCACGAAGTTGGAATCTTAGCGATCAACTT
>JBAYRB010000564.1:0-2628 GCA_041676905.1 Spirosomataceae bacterium | reverse complement strand
AATTAATGTAACCCATCCTCTCTGGGGTTACTTACTTCTATTCTTCTTATTGGGGGAAATACAGGATTCCGAACGGCATGTAGAGCGGGTAAGGTGTATTTCTTTCGCAGCAACCCAGATATAGCAAAGGTTCTTTTAAAATTTGAGCTAGCTCTTAAAAAAAATACAATTTACTTCTAAGGATATTGTATTGGTCTAAGAAAAAAGTTTTCTGGAAAAAATCTTAGAAAAGCTTGAAAACAAAATATCCGTTTCTGAAGGTCAAAAACGGATATTTAATTTACTCAACGTTATGAAAAACTTCGCAATTATGACGATTAATCTTCTATCAAGTCACATTTTTTGCTAAATTTTTTTTACTTTTTTTATAAAATGTCTTTACGCCCCCATTATAGTGTCTGTACGACTTTCTTTACCTGTTTCTAAACGTCCACACAGTCTTACAAATTCATTGGAATTGCTTGGATCTGAGAGGGTGAAGTCGTACCAACCATGGCTTTTTTTAAGGTCAACAACAATTTCATGGACTTTTGTTCCAGAAATGGAGATAGCCTTTTCCGGGTAGCCATAACCATTGTCAACAAGTTTTAAGTTTTTATTGCTGTTTCCTGACGATTGCAGTTTAATAACAGCTTTTTCGGGGGCGTTAGCTTTTATTCCCAACGCGACTGTCGGGAGGGATCCTGTTTTAAATTCACGATAGAACCCATTCGGACCGTAAACGGCTAAATGCGTTTTTCCGTCTAGGAAAAGTCCATTTGGGAAAGCTTCCGTCAGGGTGTCCCCTGGTTTAACCGCATAAGCTTTCACTTCGTATTCTTTTCCATATACGTAGACCAAGAAGGGAACCCCAGCCGATTTCTCTCCAAATAATTGGGTACCTGCAGCTAGTCTAATTTCAAATTCACCTCGTTGGTTGAACCCACCGTCGGCATAAATTTCGTAGGGCAATGCATTGGCGGGACGCGTACCTTTTTCCTGTTTAGGCATGGGACTATCCAGGCCTCTATTTACTCTTTCAATTTCAGCCGGGGAGAGTGGGTAAAATCCTTTAGGTAGTTCCCTATACTGAGCTTTGTGAATTCCCTCCACAAAGCGTTTGTATTCAACCGGTTTTGGGAAATTTATTTTTTCGCCGTTATAGGGACGAAAAACTGAGGTTAAATCGCCACACACCGTACGTCTCCATTCGGAAATATTTTCTTCTCGGAAAGGCTTACCTAATTTATGGCTGAGAAACACCTCAATAAATTGAACGATAGACGTATGATCGAAAACTTCCGAATTAACGTAACCACCTCGGCTCCAAGGGGAGGCAATGACTAGGGGTACACGGAATCCGAGCCCAATGGGGCCGTCCCTCGAAACACGTTCTGCATTGGTTCTCACACGCTGGAGTTCGTGTTTCATATTGACCATTTCCACAGAGGTATCGATGCCTTTGCTGACTTTCCCCGTTTTGGGATCGTCATGACGTGGGGGAAAGAAAGGAGTTACGTGATCAAAATACCCGTCATTTTCGTCGTAACACAGGATAAAAATGGTTTTTTTCCATACTTCGGGATTTTTAGTCAGGATATCGAGTGCCTCCGAGATATACCATGCTCCGTACCAAGGAGCTCCAGGATGATCAGAAAAGTTTTTGGGTGCCACTAAATAGGAAATGGTCGGCAGTTGTCCATTTTTAACGTCTTCCCTAAATTGATGTAATACATCCCCTTTAGGTAGGTACATGGTACGTTCAATGCCGTTGTCGTCGTATTTTACTTCTACGACATCGTGGTAATCGGGATCATTGGAATTATCGCAAAAAGCTTTTTTATGGAGATTTTGCTCCTTTTTACTAAGCTTGGCGAAATCCTCTCGCTTATATTTATTAGCTACTTCTTTGGCGGTATTTAGTTTAACCCGGGTTCTGTTGAGTTGTTTTTGGAGTTCACTGGTATCTTCGTTTTTTGCTTTGGCGGCAGCAATTTTTTTCTCCAGTTCTTCAATCTTTTTGGGTAGTTCGGCTAACGCTCTGGGTAGGTAATCTTGTAAACCTTTGGCATACCACACATGGTATTGTTTCATCCATTCCAAAGGGTTATTGGTGAAGTTAGCCAACCATTCTTCCTCAGGTCCTTCGAAACCAACGTCAACACTAAGTTCGTTTTGATAAATCTTCCAGGATACGCCCGCGTCCTCAAAGCGTTCGGGTAGGGTGGTCCAGGATGCTTCCTTGTTATAGGTAACGTCACCGTTATGTACGTTGGCTTTGGATTCAAAGTTTTGTTTTTCACGAATGGTACCCGACCACAAATACAACCGGTTGGGAGTGGTCCCGGTGAGGGAAGAGCAGAAGTTCTGGTCGCAGATGGTAAAGGCATCGGCGAGTGCATAGTAAAAAGGGATGTCCTCCCGATTGTAATGCCCCATAGTCAGCGGCATTTCGGCATAATCCTTATTTCCCGATTTCTTATGTTCCAGCCATCCATCCATGCGACCTTTGTTAAGCGCGTCCACTTGATTTTCCCAGGAATGGGGCAATGCGCTCATCCACGTCGATTTTGTGTCATGAATATTGAGTCGAAAGGGGAGGTAAGTTTTCTTCTGGTTATTCGACTGTAGCCATACTTTATTGCCATT
>JBAYRB010000563.1:0-2631 GCA_041676905.1 Spirosomataceae bacterium | reverse complement strand
GTTTGGTGCAAACGCATGTATCGTCATTTTTTCAGAAGGGATAGCTGCCAATGAGTGGAAACTCCGCCCCCTTGCCAAGGGTACAGGGAGGCTGGCGTGGCAAACCTGGTTTGGTGAAAATCCGATTCTTGAAATGGAAGTGGTTCCGACGGGCCTCACTTATGAGCACTATCTTGGGGCTAATAAAAATGTACTCGTTCAGTATGGCGAACCCATTCGTCACGATACCATTCCAGTAGATCCCAATCAGCCTGAAAAATGGTTACGTGCATTCAATCAGGAACTAACCAAGCGAATGAGAGCCTGTATTCTGGAGACTCCCGATGGGAAACCCGACCCAGCCCAACTAGAGCAATATATACCCCCACGAAAGTCCAACCCTGTTTTTCAGCTGATAGGAAAAATTGGCCGGCTCGTAAACCGACCAATTTACAGACTCTTTTTTAAGCCCATCTATAAAAAAACGGAAGGAACTGTATTTTTTGACTCCGTACTCTATGGATCTTTACTTTATATTTATCCCGTTATCATCGCTTTACTTTCTTTGATAATGGGCGTTTTGACTTCTTTTGAGTGGGCGATTGCCACTTTTATAGGAATGCCCGTGTTGGCCTGGTTCGGGAACCAATACCGTTAGTCTTTAACCCGGCCCAGTCCTAATAAACTAAGCATCCAATTGGGTAGAGGTTTCTGGGCTTTTCTTTTTCGGAGATCAAGATACCACCCAATTTTTTTGAGTACTGGTAGTTTATGGGTTTCCACCAGCTCAATTAAAGCGCCATCGGGATCTTCTACATAAGCAAACCTTCCGGCTGCAGATTCCATACCGAATGACTCCCCACTATCGATCGTGAACGGGTACCGGTGACTTTCCAATTTCTCTTTGAGTGCATTCATATTGAGCGTGTCGAAACACAGGTGGATAAAACCACAGTCGCCCCAATACCTACCTTCAAAAATCTTCCGTGGTTTCTGATCGGTTGGGCGGTCCAGATCCTGCAATAACTCCAATTGTATGTTGCCTAAAAGATGGCTGAATGCGCCGTGAGGAGTCTCTTTTTTGACGAGTATAACGCGTCGAAAATTCTTTTGGGAGGCTCCATCCGGTAAATCGGCGAATTTTCCGGATCCGTCGAATCTAACATCCACATCGCCCAATAATGTTTTGTAAAACTTCAGCGATGCATCCATATCCGTAACCCCAATTATAGCTCCTAATACCCCCCCAACCGGACGCGCATCGCTTTTGAACCAGGAATTGTCTTCAGTTACTTGAAAGGGATTGCCGAAAGGATCAATCCCCCAAAAGCCCCGTCCCGTCGGCAATTGATGTAATTCCGATACGGGACCATCGTATTTTTTCTTCAACCAACTGTGCGATCGATCAATAAATGCAGATTTGAACTTTACCGCATAGATCCCCAAATCTCCCGGTACAGGCGCAAAAGGTAGCGGTGAGGGTTCACGGGTTTTAAATTGCCAAATTTCCAACCCGCCACCACCTGCCATATTCAAGGCTAATAAAGCTCGACGACCATGAACATCTCCCCCCGTATAACGGGTCATAAATTTGGCTTCCGCACTGTCGTCAAAAAGGGAAACATCAAAACCTAACATCTGCCTGTACCACTTCCAGGTTACATCTACATCTTTACAGCCTATGCCTATTTGCTGTACACCTGAGATCAAAGGTGATTCTGCCATGCGTTCTAATTTTTGGATTGATTAATATACGGTTTGCTAAGATACAACCAATAAAATAAATCTTTGCCCCTATTTAACCCGCCTATATTCCGTTCATCATTTTTCGGTTAGGATTTTACGACAAATTCGATACTTTTACCAGATTAAGTAAAATCGGGTTCATCCATCAACTGTTAATCACGATATATGAAGATCCCTACATTTTTTTCTAAAATTAAAGGCACCATTTTCATTCTCCTCGTTGCCTTAACGACAGCAGCAGCACAAAACCTCCCAGAAGGAGTAGAAAAAGTAGTATCGGTTGAAGGAATTACCGAATATCGTCTCGATAATGGCCTGAGGGTATTGCTCTTCCCTGACCCATCCAAACCTACCATTACCGTAAATGTGACCTATTTGGTAGGGTCTCGCCATGAGGGGTATGGCGAGGCAGGTATGGCCCACCTGCTCGAACATATGGTGTTTAAAGGCACTCCCCGCCATCCCAACATTACACAAGAACTTACAGAACGGGGTGCTCGAGCCAATGGAACGACTTGGTATGACCGTACCAATTACTTCGAGACTTTTGCCGCTTCTGATGAGAATCTCAAATGGGCGCTCGATTTGGAAGCAGACCGGATGATCAATTCGTTTATCGCAAAAAAAGATCTTGAAAGTGAATTTAGTGTGGTTCGTAATGAATTTGAAGCTGGCGAAAACAGCCCTTTCCGGGTACTGATGCAAAGGGTGATGGACGTCGCCTATTCCTGGCATAACTACGGCAAATCAACCATTGGTAACCGTTCGGATATTGAACGAGTTCCTATCGAAAACCTTCAGGCGTTCTACAGAAAGTATTATCAACCTGACAACGCCATTTTAATGGTAGCCGGGAAAATTGACGAGGAAAAAACCATGGAATATGTTAAACAGTACTTTGGAGTC
>JBAYRB010000562.1:0-2639 GCA_041676905.1 Spirosomataceae bacterium | reverse complement strand
TAGGAATTCCTCCATATCCGGAAGGTCGTAGGTGATTTCTTCCAGCCCATGTTTCCGTTTAATAAAGTTGGGAATATAGGCAAGTGGGCCAGGGCGATACAAGGCATTCATCGCAATCAAGTCCTCAAACCGGTCCGGTTTCAAATCCCGCATATGTTTTTTCATGCCGTCGGATTCAAACTGGAAGATAGCGTTGGTTTCACCACGCTGGAAGAGTTCGAAAACCTTGGGGTCATCCAGGGGGATATTGTCTATATCGATCTCAATTCCGTGATTCTGCTTGATGAGTTTCAGGGCTTCTTTGATGATGGTGAGGTTACGTAAGCCCAGGAAGTCCATTTTAATTACGCCGGCATCTTCGATCACTTTGCCCTGGAACTGGGTGATGAGGAAGTCGGAATCCTTGGAGGTACTCACCGGAATAATCTCGGTCAGATCGGAGGGCGCAATGATCACGCCGGCTGCGTGAATTCCCGTATTTCGAACGGTTCCTTCCAAACGTTGAGCTTCTTGTAGTACCTGTGCAGCCAGGTCGTTACCGGCTGCGATTGCCCGCATTTTCCTTACATTTTCTAGCTCGTCGGGGGAAATTCCTTCTTTTTTTACCAAACTACCTTCTCCTTCTAGGGGGGCGGTGAAAATCCGATGAAGGGTCATGTTATAGGTTGGTTTGTCGGGCACCAACTTAGCCAGAGCATTCGCTTCTGGTAAGGGTAGATCCATGACACGCGCCACGTCCTTGATAGACGATTTAGCTGCCATGGTGCCGTAAGTAATGATTTGGGCTACCTGATTATAGCCGTATTTTTTCACAACATAATCAATAACTTTTTGGCGGCCTTCGTCGTCGAAATCGGTATCAATATCGGGCATTGAAATCCTTTCAGGGTTGAGGAAACGCTCGAAAAGTAAGTTGTACTTCACCGGATCTATGTTCGTGATTCCGGTACAATAAGCCACCACCGAACCTGCTGCAGAGCCCCGTCCAGGGCCAATGAACACACCCATTTCCCTACCTGCGCGGATAAAATCCGCCACAATTAAAAAGTACCCAGGGAAGCCCATATTCCGAATGGTTTGCAACTCGAAGTTGATCCGTTCTTCCACATGGGGCTCAATGGTTCCGTATTTGGCACGGGCGCCTTCAAAGGTAAGATGCCTCAGATACTCCCACTGGTTAAGTACATCGGCCGTAAGTACCTTGTTTCCTACGACCTCTGAAAGGGTGTGTATTTTAAACTCGTCGGGAATGGGGAAATTGGGAAGTAAGATATCTTTCTTTAACTCCAGGAGTTCGACCTTGTCGACGATTTCATTGGTATTATCCAAAGCTTCCGGAATATCGTGGAAGAGTTGGAGCATTTCCTGGGTTGTTTTGAAGTAAAACTGATCGTTATAAAAAGCAAATCGGGTCCCCTTGGGGATTCCGTTCTCATCGTCAAAATCCTTAGCAGAAGGGGTGCTTTTTTTATCACCTGTATTGATGCACAAGAGAATGTCGTGGGCATTCCAGTCCTCTTGATCTACGTAATGTGAGTCGTTGGAACAAATGACTTTGACGCCATATTTTTTAGCGAAGCGCAGTAATACTTCATTGACCAATAATTGTTCCCGAATATCATGCCGTTGTAACTCTACATAATAATCATCGCCGAACAAATCCAACCACCATTTAAATTCTTTTTCAGCTTCCGCTTCCCCCTTCTTTAGGATGGTTTTGGGGACCAGCGCGCCGATGCAACAGGTCGTAGCGATGAGTCCTTTATGGTATTTGAGAATGAGACTTTTATCGATTCTTGGGTATTTTCCGTAAAGTCCCTCGATGAATCCGAGGGAGCATAATTTTACCAGGTTTTTGTAACCTTCGGCATTTTTGGCCAACAACAGTTGATGATACCTTATGTCTTTTTGCTCCTTGGTGAATTGTCTGCGGGTCCTATCTTCCACCACATAAAACTCACATCCTACGATTGGTTTAATGCCTTGTTGATGACCTTCGGCGACAAATTCAAATACCCCAAACATGTTGCCGTGATCGGTAATGGCTACCGCCGGCATATTATCTTGTTTTGCCTTGGCAAATAGTTTTTTGATATCGGCAGCTCCGTCCAGGAGAGAGAATTGTGTGTGACAGTGTAAATGGGAAAATTGCATAATTAAAAAAACGGACTCCCGTGTTTATTGATCTTCGCTCGGTTCGTCAAAGAAAATGTAATTCAGAAAATCGATGTAGGGTTTAAGTATTCGAATCCCAGCCACTAACTCTTGTGGAAAGGTAGCTGAAGTCACCTCTTGATCGGAATACTTATGCATAAAAAACATTTGTTTCCGTTTTAAAAGTTCTATTTCCGGATGGTCTTTTGGGTAGCCTTTTGGGGTTGTTTTGAGGGTTTCACCCCATATTTCAGGGAAATAAGCCTTAAACTCAGGCGGTTCTATAATGTTTTTAAGTTCTTGAACATTATAATCGACCTCCTGGCGAAATTTAGCCAGTTGTTCGGGGGTAGGCGCCCACATTCCCCCGCCTAAAAATGATTCTCCATCAGGCTCGATGTGAATGTAGTAGTCGATTCGACCGGAATTCCTGCCTCCGGGACCTATGGCGGCGGCCAAATGGCTTTTGTAGGGATCTTTGTTTT
>JBAYRB010000561.1:0-2645 GCA_041676905.1 Spirosomataceae bacterium | reverse complement strand
GGTTTTGAAATAACCCCAACCGAACATCCGGTCGATTATGGTATTTCCCTCCAGTTTGTCTTTAATTGACTCAAGCAAAGACAAAGACCTGGGGTAGTCGTCTGCCGTAAAGGCCAATTGCGATGCACGCAGAATTGTTTCTGGATCATTCTTCTTGCTTACTTTTATATAAGATGAGAAATACTCATCGGCACGTTTGTATTGACGTGCGAAAAAGTAAAGCTCGGCGAGGTCTCTATAAGCGGGTGCGAAGTTGGGATCTGTTTCGATGGCCTTCCGATAATAATTAGCGGCCTCGTTATAATTTTTCCCGCGAAGATAGATTTGACCGATTTTGTGATTAGCCAAAGGGTAATCAGGTTTTGCACTCAATGCATACTCATAAGCTGTAACTGCAGATCCACCTTCATTTTTTATGGATAATGCATTCCCCTTAGCTATATAGGCATCAGCTATATTTCGATCACGCCCGATTGCCTCATCTAACAAACGAATTGCTTCTGCAGGATCGTTGTTATTTTCAAAGAGAGTGTACATTTCCCCTGCTCTGAAGAGAACGTTTGCATCTCTTTTTTTCTTCTTCACGGCTGCATCGATGAGTTCTTTTGCTTTAGCGTTATTTCCTTTGCCTAAAGCCACTCCTCCGAGGCCTATATTATTCAAAACATTCTTTCCATCCAGTTGTAATCCCTTGTTAAAAGCCTCCTCTGCTTTATCGAGTTCTCCAACTCTCAGGAAATAATATCCTTGATAAAAATAATTTTCGGCAGATGGATTACTTTCAACGACTTTCGAAAAAATATCTCCCGCCTCTTTGACCCTTTCTGCATTGAGTTCGGCCATTCCCTCCTCTATCGTTTGAGCCAAACCCAGCGAAACTGTCAGCATAACAACAACAACTGCGCTGAAAAGTTGTTTTATTTTTGTTTTCATCATATAATATGGTTGAAAAAGGATAATGTTAAAAACTTTGGCTTCACACCTTACAAAGCAAAGATATAAAAAAGTTTAAGACAAATAATTGATTTATTCAGTTTTCAAAATCACATCTCGGGGGTAAGGAACCTTTGGCACCAAGCCCATTTTTGTGATGATCAGTCCCCCCACATCTCGAGCGATGTAGGTTAAAAGACCGCCTCCAAGGCCGGAATGCGCTTCACGCGTAATTGCGTACAATTCTCGTGCCAGAGGGTACTTCCGACTCTCTAAATCTTCCTGAAATGGGTAATAATATTCTGTATTAAGTGTATCGTTTCCAATGCCTATAACATAGAGGTTTTCAGCTAATTCCTGGGTAGCCAGTTCTTTACCGTCACTGATCCAGCTCATTCCTATAAAACCGATGGAACTGGGGTTTTCTTTAACGTGATCTACCACTTTTTGGTGCGAGCCCGCGACAGATATCCGCAACCCGGTAAAATCAGAAATATTAAAAAAACTGGAAAGGTAAATCAGATTACTGGAATTGGCATCGTCAAAAACCAGATTAATTACACCCGTACGGGATGATTCTGCGAGTTGGTCCCAATTTGTGATTTCCCCTTTAAAAATTCTTTCCAGTTCATTGATCGTTATTTTCGTACCTGCATTTTGCTGGGACGTAATCAACGCGATGGCATCGGTTGCGATATGATGGGTTTTGGCCGTACTTGCTTGCCGGTGAATCATTTCATCCTCTTCGGAAGAGAGCGTTCGGGTCACAAAAACCATTCTGACGCTGTCGGTTAGTAAAGACAGAATAGCTTTTTGTTCGGGGAGGTAAACGACTTCAAAATTTGTTCTTGGATAGATGTTTTCGTAAGCGCTCGTTAGCGCCTCAATAACAGGTTGAAACGACTCATCGGAAGCGATGCGTATAGTTCCACGTGTCGGGTTGTCTCTATTTTCTCCCGAGCTACAGGCTATACCGAAAATGGCAAGTGCTCCGACGATCCCTGTTATTAAACTCCTTTTCATCCATCAGTCGTTATACTTATAAATTTTCCAAGCTCTTCTCGCTCGGTAAATTCCGTAGATTATCAGTATCGCTGCCAATAGGTAACGTTCAATTGAACCCGGATGCAGAAAGGCAAACGAAGAGGAGGAGGTAATCAAAACGATCCCTCCTCCCACGTATAAGATTGCCATGAAGCTAGAAACGATCATTGAGATCTGTTCTTGCACAGGCCTTTTATTCATACTACTCCAACTGGAAGTTTACTGGCAAAGTGTATTTTACACGTACTGCCCTACCTGATTGTCTACCAGGTTTCCACTTGGGCATACTTTTCACGACGCGTACCGCTTCTTCATCACAACCGAACCCGACACCTTTAACCACTTCCACGTCGGTAATACTTCCGTCCGTATTTACGACGAACTGTAGGAACACACGTCCTTGGATATTAGCTCTGGACGCAGCGCCCGGGTAGCGAATGTTTTTTGACAGATATTTATACATTTCGGCAGGTCCACCTGGGAACTCTGGTTGTTGTTCTACCGCTGTAAATATCTGTTCTTCTACCGGGGCTGCTTCAATGACCTCCCCTTTACCAGGGGCTGAAATTGCTTCGGGTGCAATGATCAGCTCGGTCGCGTTGGGATCTCCCTCCTGGGTTTCAGAAGCAGCTATGGCTACCTCTAATTTCTCCACGGTTGGAGGGGGT
>JBAYRB010000560.1:0-2650 GCA_041676905.1 Spirosomataceae bacterium | reverse complement strand
GAGGGATGGTAAGAGCGCTGGTCGGGACACTTTTAGAAGTGGGTGAAGGGAAGCGGTCTGTGGAGACGTTTGAGGACTTAATCCTAGCTCGGGACCGAAAAAAAGCGGGACCACAGGCCCCGCCTCACGGATTATATCTAGTGGAAGTCGGCTATCCGACAGAGATTTTCCGTTATAAGTCGGAATAGTCTGTTGGGGAAAGTAGGTAAGTCCACCGCCCTGAAACGTTGTTTTGATAACGGGGATTGTCCCTTAATTTTTCCCAGTCCGGGTCGCTACGGAAGGTATCCCAATGCTGATCACGTGACTTCATGTTTTCGAAAGTGGTCATATAGATAAGGTTGGGCTGCTCCTTTCCTATTAATACTTCCCCGTAAAAGACGGCATTGAAACCCAATTTCTCGAAAATCTCGATTTCCCCTCCTTCGTTAAACATCTCCACTTTATTGCGGTAAATTTTTTCGGTAGCCCCTTCGTAGCTTCTGAGTTCATAGACACGATCGGACGGAGAATTAGTGAAAGGCGGTTTTCTTAATTTCTTAAATCCGGAAAACGCCCGTAGGAGAGTAGTTTCTATGCGTGCATAGGGCGGGTTGTCATAGGGAGCATCGATATAATCCTTCCCCCGTGACTGATAGGTCTGATCTTTATCCAGGGCAGCCGTAAATTTCTCGAACTTATTCAAATCTTTAAAAGGGGTAAGAACGAATACCAGTTTTCCTTTATTTTCCTGGTCGCTATTCACCGGCTTGAACACACCTATCGCCGAAACTCCTGCCTTTTTCGCAGCCGGTATGTAGGCGTTTTTCAGATAATCGTCCAGTCTTTTTTCTTGATCTACACCAGAAATAATGTATTTCTTCAGTTCATAGAATTCTTGCGCTTTTGTATTAGGCAAAATCAAAAAAATGAGCAATAACAAGGTAAGCGTGTATCTCATCGGTATTTATGGGGTTAATTTATCCATGACGGGTTTTATTTTCTGGGCTCAAAGGTAAGGAATTCCGATCAATTCGCTAGTAAAAAGGTCTTCCCGAACCATTCACAACGTGTTAATGGACTTGAGTTCTATATCCTTTGGAATTTCGGTAACGTTGCCAGTATTATAAATGGGTAATAACGGGGTTCAGCCAGTATATTTTTGTAGAATTGTAATAGTTATAAAAGAGAGTCTTCCGACTTCAATTTGTAAGAAAGTAGTCTTTGTCCCTTAGCACCAACGTATTTATGAACAAAAGAGATTTTTTAAAAGCAGCCGGATTAGGCGGGATTGCATTGACCGGTATCACCTCATGTAGTCAGGATTCCAATTCGGAAAGTTCGAACGGAGCCTTTCCGGAAACCCTCAAACTAGCCAGAAAGCAGCACAATCAAAGCTTCAACATGACGGGTTACGCGGCACCCGCCATTGACACGGTTAAAATTGCCTATATAGGGATTGGTAACCGAGGGTTCGGTGCCTTGAGGCGAATGGTCAACATAGCACATACCGAAATTAGAGCGATTGCCGATATCCAAGAAGCCAAGATCCAAAAAGCCCTTGATTTCTTAAGCACCTCTTCGCACAAGCCCGATACATATATGGGCAGTGAAGATGCGTGGAAGGCAGCCGTGGATCGGGATGATATCGATTTAGTTTATATCTGTACACCCTGGCAGTTGCACGCACCAATGGCTTTATATGCTATGGAAAAGGGCAAACATGTGGCAGTTGAAATTCCGGCTGCCCTTACGCTCGAAGAATGTTGGCAGTTAGTAGAAACCTCAGAGCGCACCAAAAAGCACTGCGTGATGCTGGAAAACTGCTGTTATGGATTTTTCGAACTGTTAACCCTAAACATGACGCGTCAAGGCTATTTTGGGGAAATTGTCCATGTTGAGGGTGCCTATATTCATGATTTGTATGACTCATTGTTCAATATACAGCAGCGCTATGATTTGTGGCGATTGAGAGCTAACCAACGCAACGGTAGTCTGTATCCCATGCATGGCCTAGGTCCGGTTAGTCAGATTCTGGATATCAACCGCGGTGATCAGTACGATTACCTAGTGTCGATGCAGAGCAATGATTTCATGTTAAAAAGTAGGGCTGACAAGCTGGCTGCGGAAAATCCCGACTATGCTGAATTCGGAGGAAAAACCTACCGAGGAAATATGAATATCACTTCCATTCGTACGAAAAAGGGGAAGACCATCATGATTCAGCACGATGTTACAAGCCCTAGAGCATATTCGCGTATCCATTTAGTTAGCGGAACGGAGGGAGCAGCGATGCAGTATCCGCTTCCGGGTCGGGTCTCTAAAGGGCATGAATGGTTGCCCGAGGAGGAATTCAAAAAGTTGGAAAAAGAATTTGAGCCGCCAATCGTCAAACGCTTGGGTGAGCTTGCGAAAAAGGTAGGCGGACACGGCGGAATGGATTTTCTGATGGACTGGCGTTTGATCGACTGTTTAAGAAATGGCTTACCCATGGATATGGACGTTTACGATGCAGCGGCCTGGAGTTCGATCATACCGTTGAGTGAGTGGTCCGTAGCAAATCGTTCCACCGCCATCGATGTGCCTGATTTCACCGGAGGCTCCTGGAAGACCAATGCACCGGTTGACATTTCCATGAGTACAGGTGGTAATACCGAAGTACTGGTTTCGT
>JBAYRB010000559.1:0-2651 GCA_041676905.1 Spirosomataceae bacterium | reverse complement strand
GCCCATAAGCATGTTCCTCTATTTCCCGATCCAGTGCTGATTTAAGAATCTCGATTTGAGACATTTGTTAAAATATAAATTTGTAGGTCGCAAAAATAGGCAATAAATGCGCATATATGGTAAATTTGAGTGACGGGTTTGCTTTAAGCCTTTTACTTTACCGATCCAAAAGTAAATTTTAGCTTTGCGTAATTGAATTAAAAATTGCTGATGAAAATCAACTCCGAAACCATTGAGCGGATAAAGGAAGCAGTAGAGATCACGGAGGTAATCGGTGATTACGTAGGCTTAAAAAAAAGGGGAGCAAACTACCAGGCTTGCTGTCCCTTTCATAACGAAAAGACGCCTTCTTTCAGCGTAAATCCTGTCCGACAAATTTACAAGTGCTTTGGTTGTGGTGCTGCGGGCGACGCCATTCAATTTGTCATGGACATTGATGGGGTGAGTTATATCGAAGCCCTCCGCCACCTGGCCGCCAAATATAATATTGAAGTTCAGGAGGAAGAAGTTACCGATGAAGCTGCTCTTAAGCAAAATGAACGCGACAGCCTCTATATCGCCTTGAACTTTGCCAAAAATTATTTCAAACAACAACTAACCGAAACGGAAGAGGGCAAGTCCATCGCCCTGAGTTATTTTCGAGAAAGAGGACTTTCGGATATCACCATCGACAAATTTGAGCTAGGATACAGTCCCAGTGGGTGGGATACCTTTTCAAACTTCGCCTTAAAAAGTGGCTATTCCGCTGAGATGTTGGAAAACGCCGGTCTTTCCATCCGACGTGAGGGCCAAGATTCCCTGTTTGATCGTTTTCGTGAAAGGGTTATGTTCCCCATTCACAATGTATCGGGAAAGGTAATTGCTTTCGGAGGCCGAATCCTGAAAACCGACAAAAAGTCGGCCAAGTATATCAACTCTCCTGAAACCGCCGTATACCATAAAAGTGAGGTTCTTTACGGCATTTTTCAAGTAAAAAATGCGATTCGCCAGGCCGATCATTGTTATTTAGTAGAAGGTTACACCGATGTGATTTCCCTCCATCAAGGCGGTGTTGAAAATGTAGTCGCCTCGTCGGGTACTTCCCTAACCATTGATCAAATACGACTAATTCGCCGCTTCACGCCAAATATTACCCTATTATATGATGGGGATGAAGCAGGGATAAAAGCAGCCTTACGTGGACTCGATCTGGTTTTGGAGGAGGGAATGAACGTCCATGTGGTCAAATTCCCGGATAACCACGATCCAGACAGTTACATGCGATTAGTCGGAAGTACACGCTTCTCATCCTACATCCAAGAAGCGGCTAAAGACTTTATTACGTTCAAAACCGAGACCTTATTACGGGATGCTGGTGACGACCCCTTCAAGAGAGCGGAGCTAATCAGTGATGTTGTCGGAAGTATAGCCAAAATTCCTGATCCCATTAAAAGGCAGATTTTCTTTGCTAGGGTCGCTGATCAGATGAATATTGAAGAACAAACCCTTATCAGTGAGGGCAATAAGCTTCTTCGAAGACAGCAATCTCAAAGTCAAAAAGATAGGCAATTAACAACGACGCAAAGCGTCAATAAAATGCTGGGTGTGCCGGATGCTCCTCCCGAGCACCTTTTTGTGGAAGAGTTCCAAAATCCTCCAGACACAACAGCCAAGTTTCGATACGGAATAGAACAGGAGTGCGCACGATTACTAGTTTTGTACGGAACCGTGGAAATAGAGGATGGGGTTACGTTGAGTAATTATATTTTAAATGAAATACACGATCAAAAATTTCATGAACCCACCTTCGATTCGATCGTAACGATTTTCCGAGAAGAAGCCCAAAATGGGAGTATACCGGATACTAACTACTTTCTGCAACACCCGGATAGTGCTATTAAAAAGGCAGCGATTGGATGGGCAACGCCCCAATATGAAGTAAGCAGTCTGTGGCTGGAAAAACATGAAATTTACGTCCCTACTGAATTGGATGTGCTTCCAAAAAGTAGCGTTCAGTCGTTGCTTCGCTTATTAAAAATCTCCCTGGAGGAAGAATTAAAAAGAATACTCCAGCAATTGAAACAAGAACAGGATGACGAATCGATTGTAGCGTTACAAGCCCAATATATGGACGTAAAGAAAAAATGCATTTTGATTTCCAAGGAACTCGGCATTATTTTTGGCTAAATTGTTACCTAATTAAATGTTTATATGAAACCAATTTCCGTTGCTCTTTTTCTGTTGATAATCCTTTCTCCTAGCTTCAGTTCAGCCCAACTACAGTTACCGGCCGCTAGTCCGTCTTCGGCCGTCTCACAGGGCATTGGCTTGGGGGAAGTGAAAATTGAATATAGTCGCCCCTCGTTGAAAGGGCGTAAGATGTTTGGTGCCCAGGTACCCTACCAAACTGTTTGGCGTACAGGTGCTAATAAGGTAACCAATATCAGCTTTTCCAGGGATATGGAAGTCAATGGATCTAAAGTTGCCGCGGGAAAATATGCTTTGCTTAGCATACCGACTGCTAACGAATGGACGATTATTCTAAACAAAGAAGCGGATGCCTGGGGGGCTTATACCTATAAAGAGTCTGAGGATGTTCTCCGATTTAAAGTTAAAGCCGAAAAACTAAAATCGACAGTTGAGCATTTCACTATTCGTTTCGATGATTTCAG
>JBAYRB010000558.1:0-2661 GCA_041676905.1 Spirosomataceae bacterium | reverse complement strand
TTTGGTTTCAATATCAATTATAGCACCGCCGACAACTATACCGAAGCAAAGGCTGTACCGGCTAATCAGGCTAGTGGATCGGCTTCCGATAGCAGGGTATTTAACTGGATTAATGAAAATGTCTTAAGTTATTACCGCCAATTTGGAAAACACGAATTGAACGTGATAGCAGGGGCCTCCTACCAATACAATCTATCGCGGGTAGCAGCACTGGCGGTATAAGCGGGTACGTTTGCCAATCCAACCATTTGGACCCTGAACAATGCGATAATTTCACCCAATGGCAGTTACACGTCCAAATCCCAATGGGGACTGACCTCCTATTTCAGTCGGGTGAACTATAACTTCAACGAAAAATATTTGGTATCTGCATCCATTCGGAGCGACGGGAGCTCGCGTTTTGGGCCCGATAACCGTTGGGGCTATTTCCCTTCAGCTTCAGCGGCTTGGCGAATTTCCCAAGAGCCGTTTTTTGACAATGTTCGGGGCATAGACGAACTAAAAATCAGAGCCAGCTACGGGGTCGTAGGGAACTTCAACATCGGTGATTTTCAATACCTGGGTACCATTGGGGATGCCGTCTACTCACCTGGCGGTCAGTTAATCCAAGGCAAAGCCCAAACCTCATTTGGGAATTCTGGATTGCAATGGGAAAAAACAGCCAGTTACGATATTGGTTTGGAGGTTTCTCTTCTTAAAAATAGGGTCAACCTTGTTCTTGATTATTACAACAAGTCGACCAACAACCTGCTTTACAATGTGAGTATACCCGCCATTTCCGGATTTACCAATACGATCGTCAACGTCGGAGATATCGTCAATCGCGGATTTGAAATTGAACTGAACACCCACAATTTCATCAATCAACTAAAATGGCAGACCGCATTTAACTTCACCCTCAATAAAAACCACGTTTCCAGTCTCGGAGGTGGAGCCGATCAGGTTCTCAATTCACATTCACGGGGCATGAGCTGGATTTTGAAGGAAGGGGAACCAATGTTCTCTTACTTTGCCTATCGCCAAGCGGGTGTATTGCAAACCAAGCAAGATATGGTGGATCACGCCATTATGCCTAACCAGCGCATCGGTACGATTCGGTATGAGGATGTAAATAACGACGGTGTGATTACCCCCGAAGACAGGGTTATTCTGGGCAATTTTATGCCGAAGGTATTTATGGGGATGGTAAATGACTTTTCCTATAAAAATTTCGACCTGACGATCGCCATGCAGTCTTCTTTGGGAGCGAAAATGTGGAATCTAGAAAACCTCTACTACCAAGGTCCTACCGTATCCGCATTTTATATTCCCGCCATTGAAGGGCAATGGTGGTCGGAGGAAGAGCCCGGGGATGGAAAGAACCCCGGTACTTCCCTAGCTTCACTGGAATTCATTAGTAATAGTGATTATTATCTCGAAAATGCTTCCTTTCTGGCGATCAGAAATATCAACCTCGGCTATACCATACCGGCAAGTCGCCTCGAAAAACTCAAAATAGACCAACTGAGATTCTATTTTTCTATTAGCAACGCCTGGATCTTTAAACACAAGGAATTTAAAGGTTACAATCCGGAGGGTTTCACCTCAGCTGGTATCAACGGAATCAACAGTCAACCCGGGCACAACGACGGAACTGAACCGATTAACCGCATTTTCGCAATAGGATTGAACCTGAATTTTTAACTTTTAACTCATCGGAGCAATGAAGCGTATCACAACCTTATTTATATTTTGTGCGACTTTTTGGTGTTCATCCTGTGATGTCGTCAACCTTGATCCCATCTCCACCTTAACGGAAGCAAATTTTTATAAAACTGCCGACGATATGGACCGGGCCGTCTTGGGGATTTACAACCGTTACCAGTCCCGCCTTCCCCGTGATTGGGCTATTTTTGAAATGC
Source organism: Spirosomataceae bacterium (assembly GCA_041676905.1). GTDB lineage: Bacteria > Bacteroidota > Bacteroidia > Cytophagales > Spirosomataceae > Ravibacter. The sequence goes on along the minus strand of JBAYRB010000558.1, from coordinate 760 downwards.
CCTCGGATCATCTCTACATGTCGGCCTATCGATTTATTGGTGGATTAGAAGCGGTAAACACCCTCGATTTTCAAGCCCAAAACGATATTTTCCGAAATTTTTGGCAAACAACCTATAATGGAATCTTCAGAGCAAATGTTGTGATCAGTAAGTTGGACAATCCTACCAACTACGCGCCAGGTCAAAAGGAGAAATTCGAGGGAGAAGCCCGTTTTATGAGAGCCTTGTTTTATTTTGATTTGGTAAGGTCCTTCGGCGGTGTACCCAAAGTGGATCAGCCCTTAACAGTGGAAGGCTCTAAGGAAGTATCCCGTTCTTCGGAATCAGAGATTTATGAATTTATAGTTAGTGATCTCAAAAGAGCGATCGAAGTGCTTCCCCCGCAAAATGGTACCGTACATGGAAGAGCTAGCAAAGGAGCGGCTCTAGCCTTGTTAGGAAAGGTTTATATATACCTTAAGGACTGGCAAAACGCCTATACCTACCTAACTCAGGTTGATGAATACGGGTATGGTCTAATGGAGAATTATGCTGATCTATGGAAAGAAGAACATGAGGATAATAAAGAAGCAATATTCGCCATCAAATATTTGGCAGGAAGCAATGGTCACCGATTAAGTCTTGACTTCCTTCCCTATTTTGGTGTAGAGGGTATTTCCAACTCGACAGGCGGTGAAGTAGCCCTTCTCGCTTGGAGCCTTCACAAAAAGTTTTTGGAAGAAGACAGTCGTAAAGCGGCAACCATTACTGAATATTGGCG
>JBAYRB010000557.1:0-2662 GCA_041676905.1 Spirosomataceae bacterium | reverse complement strand
CCCCGGTCAATACCAACAGCCCACGATAAGAAGCATAGTCGTGAATGGGGAGATTGTGGGTGGCGACGGGTCTTACTTTTGCGAAGCCATCTGCATTTTCGGCGGGAAGTTCGTAGAAAGTCCCATGTAGGTTCAGCAAATCGCGCTCCGTTGCTACCTCTCTACATATACGTGTAGCGGCAAGGTTCGTCAATTGGGTGAGCGCCGGGTCGCCCAGGGGAAGTCGCCATCTTCTACCTTTATCATCCACAACTAGCACCGACGATTTTTCGACCGTTACGACGTCCTTTGGAATAGCAAATTGTTCACGAATGAATGTAGCTGTACTGTCATCGTCTTTTTTGACTAGGTTCATAGCTCCATCCAGTTCATAGTAACCGGTTTCTTGGAAAACCCCGTTGTTTAACTTACCTGCCAGGACTCCCAATGCCCGGCGATTTTTTCCTAAACCATACAATAATCCGCCTTGATAAATGGGATCAGTGGTTCTAGCCAATCCGTTTAGCAATCGGTTTTGCTGGGATTTAAAACGACGTGTGTCTGTATAGGAGAAATGGAGGGTAACCTTCGTAGTATTAGTGGTTTTTACCCGTACCCACTCCCCCGTTTGGTTAGCTGAGAAAAGGATATGTGATTCTTCTTGAGCAGGAACTTTAATTCGCAAGATTTCTGACCATTGGTTATCACCCTTTTTATCCACTTCAAAAATGAACTCTGTTTCTTGCGAGCCCTGATTGGCAATCCAGGCCGAGCGATGATCCCAACCCGTGAATAAGAAAGGCTCTGAGGTTTCTTCGGCTTGAATTACTTCGTTTAACCATACGGCACCTTCGGCAGTATTCGGACCCAACTGATCGGGAGTATCAAGATTGGTAAACCATAGATTGGAGTTAGACTGCCCTGGCCCTTCTATGCCGCCTTTTAATTTCCTTTTATTGAGGAATTCTTTTTGGGCAGAGTCGTCGCAACCGAAAACCAATTGATTTTTCCAGCGGGTGAAATCTCCAATCACTTTGAGGTAGGCCGATCGAGGTCGGATACCAGCGCTGTTTTGTGAGGTAAAGCTACCGGGGAATTGCCAAAACATCCCATGCATGGTCATCAGGTAGTCCGGCTTTTCAGGAGTTCCAACATCGCGGATCCTAGGCCATTCGGTATTCCAACCGTGGGCGCCGTCGTAGCTATGACTGGCTTTGGGAAGTCGGTAAAAGGACCATTTCCCGTGGTCTCTGACCGCAACCAGCAGGGATTTATGATCCCAACCGGTCGCCCAAATCGGATCGGTTTCAGGGTTGGAATTTCCATAAATTCCTCCGGGGCCCGTTACTTCTACGAACTGATTTCGCCGGACAGTTTTCCAGTTTTTACCATCCCATTCAGAGAGGGAACCGGATTCAATGTCGAATTGTTCTAGCGCTTTCTGTCCAGTTTCTCCATTATTAGAATAAACCAATACGCCCTGCCCAGAATAAAGCCCTTTGCCATGCGCTCCATCTAGATTGGCCAGGAGTTCTGGTCTTCTCTCCTCTGGAGCTTTACGATTGGTTACGTTCAAATCTTCGTAGAGTAGTTTGGCTTCTAGGGTGTGGACATCAATTTCATAGAATCCTTCCTCCATGGTTCCATGATATACCTTATTCTCGGGATCCGTTAAGTGGCGAGCAGTGCCCGTGGGGCGACCGGGTATTTGCGTATAGGGTATAGCCCTTACATTCCGGTTTTCGTCGATCGCGTAGGGGCCGATAAAGAGTTGATTACTTTCCCGATGAATCATCCGGTTGGCCGGGGTCCCTCCAATACTCTCCTCCCTCACGATCTGTTGAAGATCCGGTGTGATTTCATAGAGCTTGTCGTCTGATCCGAACGGCACATGCGGTCCATAGGTAACTGCCCACAGGCGGTCAGCCCAGGGTACGACCGCACCAATACCCGATTCAGGTTCGGAGTTGTACATGGCCAAGTGGGGATAGACGCCGCTGAATGAGGGGTAGGGCGGGGTAACTTCATTGTTCTGAGTAGAACAAGCAAGTGTCAAGGACAGAAATCCCAGCGGGATTAAGCAGTTGGAGTATCTAAAGAAGTTAGACATTTTTAACTCTATTCATGTTTGTAGATAGCAAATAGAACATAATAAAAGGCTTAATAAACTAAGACCTCAAAAATCTCATTCGTAAAAAATTTGAATTATATCCGTTTCTTTTAGTGGGACCGTAAAAGTAAGTAATGACCCATCCCTGTAAAAATTCAAATCTCCGTGATATACCGATTTTACCCTAGCGATCGATTGGGTTGTCTTTAATGAAAAGGTACAAGATTGGATAGGTTGAAGGCTGTAATTCGCTAAGGGAAGTACAAGTCCATTGTCACTTTCCATGAGCACCGCATCCACAAGGGGTACACTGCAAGTTAGGGGTAATTCTACCTTTGCTTGCAAGACCGGATTTACTAGAAGCGAACGAATAGGTTCTGAGAAATGCCACGGGTTATACGACCGGCCGATGCGTTCTGCATCAGAAAAAGGGAGGTGAGGAGCTGGAATGGGATTATTCGAATTTTCTGACTCTATTTTTTTTCGATGAACAAGTGCGTCTTTAATGTAGCTTAATGCGGGAAGAAACGCATACAAGTAAATTGCCCCCTCTCCAACACGTCCTTTCACAAT
>JBAYRB010000556.1:0-2674 GCA_041676905.1 Spirosomataceae bacterium | reverse complement strand
GATTCCCACGTTTGGTGCTGCCATTTTTGCTGGAATTGTTTCGGCCATGGTAGGTTCCATTTTTTCCAGCGATGCCTGGAATAACGTCACCTTCATCGCAGGTGAAATAAAGAACCCAAAACGAAACGTAGGGTTAAGTCTCTTTTTGGGGGTCTTAATTGTAACCATACTTTACCTGGCAACCAACCTAATGTATATAGCTGTACTGTCGATGCCCGAAATTGCATTCGCCCCCTCCGACCGTGTCGCTATCGCCGCTTCACTCAAATTATTTGGGAGCACGGGAACTGCGATCATTGCACTGATGGTCATGATTTCAACATTCGGTTGTAACAACGGACTCATCCTCGCAGGGGCTCGCGTCTACTATACCATGGCGCGCGATGGATTATTTTTTAAAAAAGCCGGCCATCTTAATCGAAACGAAGTTCCTGCGTGGGGACTATGGATCCAGTGCGTATGGGCATCGGTATTATGCCTAACCGGAAAATACGGTGACCTTTTAAACTATGTAATTTTCACGGTTTTGATTTTTTACGCATTGACCATAATCGCCATATTTATTCTGCGACGAAATCAACCCGACATAGAACGTCCCTACAAAGCAATAGGCTATCCCGTCGTACCGTTCCTCTATGTAGTCACGGCGATCACTATTTGCGTGGGACTGCTAATTTATCAACCGACATTCACCTGGCCTGGACTGATCATCGTGTTGTTGGGCATACCCGTATTTTGGCTCTGGAACCGCAAAAGTGCCCAGTAAAAGATAGGGAAGACGATAAATGAATAAATTTCTTTTGAATCCATCGATCATGTATAGCTCTTGCACGCCAATTATCTTATTTTTATTCACCCTTATTTCTTGTACATCATCGTCGGATTCAGTAAAAGATACCGTCCAGATTCGTTCCGATTTCAACCAATATTTCGAGCAATATCAAGTGGATGGGGTGAGGAAAACGACGATATAAATTGGTATGCCAAAACAGGCTGGACTAGCGTAAATAACACGAATATTGGCTGGTGGGTAGGCTATGTGATTACAAAGGATATTTTTCGTGAATTAGGGTTAAACCTCTGAAGTTAATACTGATTTTCTAACGCCTGAATCAATAATCCCATGGTAACTACTATTCACGGATGAGCTTATAAGATTGGATAATTGATATCAAAAAGTCTTTCTAACTGTCTTTCCTGCGGGACTGAGGGTAGTATTTTAAGGAGGTTATTTCGAACAGAACACGCAATCTCATTTTTATAGTGGGCGATGACGCCAATTTTCCAACTGCTATTTACCACAAGATGGGCTTTGTTCTTCCGAAGTTTTTCGTACCGATTAAAAACCTCTTCAACGGTCAAATTTTTGGCAAAAAGTTGGCCTAATACAAAAGCATCTTCAACCGCCTGACATGCCCCCTGTCCTAAATTGGGGGTAGAAGCATGCGCAGCATCACCGATGATACAGGCTCGTCCGTGATGCCATCGGTGAAACGGTTTGAGATCTATAAGGTCATTAAAAATGACATCCTCCGTCGGAGTCATTTCGATCATTTCTAAAATTTCCGGGTGGAAATCACCAAATAATTCGCTCAAAGTTTTGACTCCATCCTGCAATTCCTGATTTACGACTGCATACCAATACACCCTACGATCATCAACCTTCACAAAACCGAACCGTTTCCCCTTACCCCAGGCTTCATAAGCGTGATGAGTGAAAGCCGCATTGCCTGAATAAACACTTACGCCTCGCCAACAACGCTGTCCGGTATCTCTAATTTTTCCGGATTGAAAGAGCTGATTCCTTACCGTGGATCGGATGCCATCAGCGCCTATCAGGGAGTTACATTGCCAATGGGTACCGTCTTCAAAGGTTAAATCATAACCGTTTCGCTCTTCGATATGACGCAACCGTTTAGACAAGTGAATATGCTCAAATCCAAGGGATTCAGCTAAAATCCGCTGTAGATCTGCTCGATGAATGGCGACGTTATAAAGCCCATATTTGCGTTCAAACTTTTTCAATGAAGTAGACGACAATGTCCGAAGTCGATGGTCTGTTATCACCATCTTTGTGATTCTGTGTCCGGCATTTTCAATCGCGTTACGTACGCCTAATCTATCAAATACCTGCATGGCATTACTGGCCATCGCAATGCCTGCCCCAACTGGCTTAATTTCGGGAGCACCTTCAAAAACTACCACTTTTACACCCGCTTTTTGCAATGCCAGGGCGGTTGTTAATCCGCCGATACCGGCACCAATGATTGCGATAGGATCCGCCAAACTGTTCATTTAACTCTTCGCCTTTTAATTATCCATTAACCTTCGTTTTCTATTACACAATTCTAGTAAAAATCCCGACCCCTCCAACATTCAATCAGAGGGACCGGGTACTGTTTAGGTTAATAAAATTTCAAAGAGGGCTACGCAATATGTTGACAGCCTCTATCAGCGAGCTACTAATACTCTTTCACCTCGATATGCTCATATTCCTCAACCATTAATTCGTCAATAGGCATGGGTTCTTTATTCAATCCCAGTCGATCGAGGATACTATCAAACAACTGATACACAACCGGAACCACTATTAGGGTCAAAAACAGGGAGCTGATCAACCCACCTATAATTACCCATGCAAGACCGTTTTTCCAGTCAGCACCGGCACCTGAGG
>JBAYRB010000555.1:0-2676 GCA_041676905.1 Spirosomataceae bacterium | reverse complement strand
CACAAACAATTCCATTTGCCCAAATTGCTTATCGGTAATACATAAAATCCCCACCTTTCCTCGTTTCGGCAAATTCCGTTTCGTACGTTTAATATGTACTTCCGCATTTTCTCGACTCGAACAATGTCGTACATAGATCGAGAACTGGAACATAGCAAACCCATCATCCAATAACTTTTTTCGGAACTTGGTCGCCACTTGACGATCACGCTTCGTTTCTGTAGGCAAATCAAATAAAACCAAAACCCACATGATTCGATAAGCGTTAAACCGATTTTGACTTAACATAACAGAGGGTAACGAATTACACGCAGTTCTCCAGTCATACATTTGTACAACGAGGCCGTCGTAGTACTAACCGCCACCATCAGAGGACGGAGTTTCTGCATAATCAAAACATCGTGAGTGGCTACCTGCAAAAGATAAGACTTTGCCTCCCTATTCAATTCGACCTGATCGGGATAATCATTACGCCATCGATACACCAGATAGTCGACATAAGGCCGGTAGGGCTCCATAATATCATCAGCCAGACAATAGGCGTTATATTTATTTCTGTGGAAAATGCCAAGTGTCGGATTTAAACCCGAACTAACCAATGCCCTGGCCACGATACTGCGAAGAACGGCGTATCCAAAATTCAAGAGATTATTAGGGTATTCGCCATCCCTTTCCCTAGAAAAATTCGATAGCAATTGTTTCCAATAATATTGGGCAGCAATGCCCTCCATGTTGGTGCTATCGCCCGACTTCACCTGGTTGACATATTCAGTGAGGGGTGCATGAGGCTTTTTCAATTTTTTTAGCAATAACATCTGCTGACTGATTTTCGCTTCTACTGTTTGCTTCCACAATTGCTTTCGTAAGGGTTCGGAGATATTGATCTGATGTCTCAAACGTTCCGAATGTTCAACGTGTCCGCTCATGGGAAGCATTAAGGCGCAAGGTAAATGACGTCCATCACAACTGATGATTGCAACATTGTTGAGTTGTAAAGCGATGATCAATTGATGACTAATCGTTATTTGATAGTGATCGAGCATCAATAAAGCTACGTCTTCTACCGGCACCGACCCTTTCTCCTTTCCATTTTCAGGGTCGGTTACCTTTACCTGATTATCTTGCAACTTAAGATAGCTGGGATTACCGATATAAAGTGTACGTTTGATCATAAGTATGCCTACCTAATATTCCCCTACACTCACTATATCACCCAAGTGGTTTAATCGTACTTTAACGATACCTTCCAAATCATTTGCTGAACGAATTCGATGAAAAACTACCCCTGAAAGATCTTTGTTATTTTTCATAAAGGCACCGTCAACTGCTTTCGTTTCCAAATGGCTAGTAAACAGATAATCTTTTGATGCAATTTTCTGTACCCGAAACAGGTTCGGGCTGATTTTTTCCTTGTTGCGAGGGTCCATTAAATCGACCTCTTTAGGGTTGAATTCACCTTTCTTGTCGGGAAAAATAAACATTTCATTCTGTTTCAATGAAAAAAGAAATCTCCACCCTTCATGATACCGGTAATACTTATCGACGACCGGTTCTCCCGCATTGGTCAATTGCACGGCGTCAAAGAAAGAAACTACTCTCTCTTGAAGACTTCCTTTCTCATCACGGTAAATTGCTACATGGTGATTATTACCTTGACTTACAAAATCGACCGGAATTTTCTGTCCCTGCTCATCCAAGATAAAATTACCTTTATGGTCTTTTTTAAAATGAAGAGGCACGGCATTATTAACTGCCGAAATCTTCACCCGTTTGATACTAATTTGCTTCTCTTCGTTAAACCAAATGGGGTTTTTATCAAGGTCAGAAAAGGCTACTTGTGGATTACCACCATAGTCATCAAGGCGTTTTTTTAGAAGATATCGAACCCTAGTATCCAGAACTTTCTCAATTGACTTATAATCAGGAACAAACTGCTTAGAGGTTGGATTGGACCCGACAATCTCTTTCCGAATAGAATAATCATCAACCAATATAGAAACAGTCACTTTTTCCGGTAAGGTTTCCGTTTTCTCCTCATTTAGGTATATAGGATTTTTTGATAGGGAATTTTTACCGGTAAAGGCCTTTTTGGAATCATTATTATGTTTCTCCAGCCTATCAAGTAGTAACATCTTAAATTGTGGATTCGATATGCAATTAATGGTAGGTTTGTCTAGTTTTCCATCAACTTTTACCTCCTTATTTTCATAATAGCGATACTTACCATAAATGGTTTCTTTATGCAATTGTCCCCGAGGGGTAAGTTCAATTTTATTTATTTCTCCTTTTTTGGACTTAATGCTGTTTTTATTTCGCGTAACTATTTTATTTTTAGTTTTATGTGACACTAACACCGATTGCAAGTGTTGGCGAGCCTGCTCACGAAAGTTAGGTATGGGAAGTTTAAATACGCGCTTCTTCTCTCCTTTATCACCAATTTTTATTTCGGTTTCTTTCGTTTCAATAGCAATAATATTACTGTGTAATTCATGTTTTTCGTTCTTTCGAGCATTCAAATAATTAAGATATTGGATATGGTTATGCTTAGTAAATGCAATCACTAGCGCATCCATAGCATGGTGACGGTGATCGTCTCTTTTCGACCAATCTTTAATAACCTCTACCTGTTGACCAAATTTCCGCTCTTCCATTTCAGTCATCCCTAACGCTCGGTAT
>JBAYRB010000554.1:0-2686 GCA_041676905.1 Spirosomataceae bacterium | reverse complement strand
CCTTCCTAATTCTTATTTCGTACTTGTGCAGCCTGGAAAGATAGCGCCTGAACATGGAAATGCCTTTTTTCTAATTTTTTTTGCACTTTTGTACACTTAAACCGTAAATATAGGCTATATCACAGAGCTATGCGAACAATCCTCTGGATGCTAGGGCTTGTCATTCTCTCCTGCAGTAAGAAAGTGGAGATCCCAAACGATGTCATGGACAAGGAAAAAATGGCGGCTATCTTAACGGAAATCCACTTAGCAGAAGCTAGGGTGGCCAAATTTAATCTCCGTTCAATGGATTCGTCCGTGTTGGTGTTCAATAAATTACAACAAGAAATATGGGAGAAATATGAGACAGATTCTTCCTATTATAAGAAGAGTTATGCTTTTTATGCTACTCACCCAGAGATACTGAATGAAGTATACCAGATCGTAAAAGAAAATCTGGAAATGACCGACAGTAGTGCGATCTTCACCGTGCAACCGAACTAGTTCCCATGAATCATTCACTTGTAATCATTCCCACCTACAATGAAATTGAGAATATACATGCTATCATTCAAAGGGTTTTTGAACAACCCGTTTCATTTGATCTTCTCATCATTGACGATGGTTCTCCCGACGGCACTGCCCAAGCGGTAAAAGAATTGCAAAAACAGTGGGATGGACGCTTACACCTCATCGAAAGGCCTGGAAAATTGGGCCTTGGGACCGCATATATCGCAGGATTTAAATGGGCTCTTAGCCGGGGATATGATTATGTTTATGAGATGGATGCCGACTTTTCTCATAACCCTAACGATTTGGTTCGCCTTTATGAGGCTTGCCATGTAGAGGGATATGACGTCGCGATAGGGTCTCGTTATGTCACGGGCGTTAACGTTGTAAATTGGCCCATCGAACGCGTTTTGATGTCGTATTTTGCAGGGATGTATGTAAGAATCATAACCTCTATGCCCCTCATGGACCCTACCGCAGGATTTATTTGCTATAAAAAAGAGGTCCTCCAAGCCATTAATCTGGATAAAATACGGTTTGTGGGTTACGCATTCCAGATAGAAATGAAATTTAATGCATGGAAACGTGGGTTTAAGATTAAGGAAGTTCCCATCATTTTTACAGATCGGACCCAAGGGAATTCAAAGATGTCAAAGGGTATTTTTAGAGAGGCCGTTTTCGGCGTGATCAAGTTAAAAATTGATCATCTTATGCGCGGATCCAAATCTGCATGAGACTAGATTGGTATGTAAATAAATAACCGGGAGGTGAACCATCAGCCTCCCGGTTTTATTATAGTCAGTCAAAGGTTTGTCAGACAGCTTCCAAAAGGAACTCGTCATGTTGAGAAATATCCAAACCGACCGCCTCATCTTCTGTCGAAACGCGAAGAGGCAAGATCAAATCTGTAATTTTCAACAATAACAGGGAACCGAAAAACGCGAAGGCCGATACACCAACCAGTGCAATTAGGTGGTTGACAAACAATTCTGTCCCACCGTAGGCAAGTCCAGGCGAGGTTACAGCTTCGTTGATCGTACTGGTTGCGAAAATACCCGTTAACAACATACCGGCCATACCTCCTACCCCATGGCAAGCAAAAACATCAAGGGTGTCGTCGATAGCGGTTTTCTTTCCGAAGTGGGCTACCAAATTACTTACTACCGAAGCGGAGGCTCCTATGAAAATCGATACGGGTACTGTAACGAAACCCGCTGCAGGTGTAATAGCCACCAGCCCAACTACTGCCCCGATACAAAAACCTAAGGCAGAAACTTTTTTTCCGTTAGCTACATCGGTAAGAATCCAGGCTAAACCTGCGGCAGCAGCTGCGGTATTGGTAACAGCGAAGGCAGAAACGGCCAATGTAGAGGCTGCAAGCGCAGAACCGGCGTTGAAGCCGAACCATCCAAACCAAAGCAACCCTGTGCCCAACAGTACGAAAGGGATGTTGGCGGGTGGCAGGCTATTTTCACCGAAATGAGCATTACGTTTTTTGAGATAGATGGCACCTGCCAAAGCAGCCCAACCTGCAGACATATGAACGACTGTTCCTCCTGCAAAATCAAGTACCCCCATTTTAGCCAGAATACCATCAGCATGCCAGGTCATATGCGCGAGGGGTGTGTAGATGAAAACACAGAAAAGGACGATAAACAATACATAAGAACGGAAGTTCACACGTTCAGCCATTGATCCGGTGATCAAAGCCGGAGTGATAACCGCAAATTTCAACTGAAAAAATGCAAATAACGCTGCCGGAATAGTGCCCACTAAAGGCGCTTCTAAAACCCCTCTAAACATAAAGTGGGTAAATGGATTTCCAACAAAACCACCTATATCCTCACCGAAAGCAAGGCTATAGCCCACAAATACCCACATGACACTGATTACCCCCATGCAAATGAAGCTTTGTAACATGGTCGAGATAACATTCTTGTGGTTGACCATCCCGCCGTAGAAATAGGCTAAGCCAGGAGTCATTAACAATACAAAAGCTGCGGCGACAATAATCCAGGCAGTATCGCCGGTGTCAAGCCCTTCGGTAACCATGGACGCGGGAGTCGATGGCACTAAGATTCCGATCACACTGATCGCAAGCAGAATAATCAGGGGGATAAATCTCGTTTTTTGCATAATAGTATTACTTAAAATTGACGATGAATAAGGAATAAACTTCAGAATTTGTAGATAAATG
>JBAYRB010000553.1:0-2687 GCA_041676905.1 Spirosomataceae bacterium | reverse complement strand
AGGTAATCCCAACTATTGTCTGCCCCCACCCCATGTGAAATTCCTTTTAATACCGCCGGCTTGTTTCGGTCACAAACCGGACAGGCAAGCGTGGTACTGGCAGTGAAGAGGAAAAAGTATAAGAGATAATATTTCATTGATTTGCAATTTTCTCATTGATGAAATCCATTACTTGTCTGACTTCGTCGGGCGTAACTTTAGGTGCCCCGTTGCCCCAGGCTGTTCTTTCGTAATTAATCACCGCGGCTACCTCGTGCTCGGTCCATCCTAAATTAGCCCCAACCGCAGCCATCGCCCCGTATTCCGGTCGGGCATCAAAGCCGTTCATGATGATATCGACATAGAGTTCCAGGTTATCTCCCGTTACGATAGCACTTCCTTTCAGTGGTGGAAAAGCACCGGGTAGGCCCTCTCCGTTCTCTTGATGACAAGCCTGACAATTTGCTGCGTAAAGTGCCTTGCCGTCCAATTCCGTCCCTGAATCCGACGCTAAAGCAACATTCTGATCACTTTCGTAGAGAAACGCCGGTGGCTCAGATCCATCGGGTAACGGAGTTTGTTTGAGCGACTGAAGGTAGGAAACCAAGTCGAGAGCGTCCTGAGTGGCTACAACCTTCTTGTTGGGATCTTTCAAAAATGCCTCGGGGACATTGACAACGACGTCGCTTTCGTCAGGTTCTTCCTTCGTCGTAAACAACCAGGGGTAGGCGGGCATAATCGACGCATTGACGACCGTACGTGGGTTGTAGAGATGCAAGAGATTCCACTCCAATGAAGGTTGCCGATTCCCGATATCGGTCAGGTCTGGGCCAATACGAGCAGTACCCATCAGGGTAGCTGTGTTGCGCCATACATCCGTACGTGTGATATCGGCATAATCTGCTGCCAGGCTGGGTCTTGCACCCCAAACCCGATCCATATCCACATTTCGTACCTGTTGAGTATGACAAGCAACACAGCCGTTGGCGACATAGAGTGCTTTCCCCCTTTGGGCGTCCTCCGACAAACCTTCCGCCCCCGGTAAGGATTTGTTGTGTTCTTGATTGTGAATGGCGGGCATTATCGCTACGACAATGGTAAGTAGTACGAATAAGGCTGTTGCCGTTCCAAATAGATATCGATGATTATCAAAAAATTCCATTTTAGTATTAACTGCTTCTAAACTTATTTGACGGGCTGCATCTCACCCAGTTTCTCCAAGGCCATGGCTTTAACATCCAGGCCTTCATCACCTTTAATCATCCTATACATGTTGTAGGCAAAAAAGAGATGCGACACCCACATCAAGCTACCGCCAATTGCTCTCCAGAGCCAAAAGGGCATCATCATACTAACACTTTCGATAAATGGCTTTCCCTCTAACCAGCTCAGACCTCGTAGTGTACCGCCATACATGAGGGGGACAGAATAAAACATCAGCCCCAATAACGCCATCCAGAAATGGGCTCCAACCGCAATCTGCGGGGGTTCTTTCCCCGTCAACCGAGGCACAACCGCATAGGTTGCTGCCCACAGAAAAAAGGATATGATCCCATACATGGTTAAGTGTGAGTGCGCAACGGTAAAATCAGTAAAATGCCAAATTAGATTCGTAAATCGGAACGCTTCAGCGGTGCCTTGAAGGGATCCGGTGAAATAAAATATGATCCCTACCAGGAAAAACGGAAGGGTGTAACTATCCTGAATTTTATACCAGGCCCCCTTGAAGGTCATTAGGAAATTGGTCGTTCCCGCCACAACCGGAATAACCATCCCCATGCTTCCAACGATAGCGACCGTTTGCAACCACCAAGGGATGGCACTGAAAACAAAATGATGAGTACCGATGAGCGTATAAAAGAGGATTTGGGTCCAAAAAGCTAATATTCCCAGGCTATAAGAATAAATCGGTTTGTTTAATTGTTGAGGTAAGAAGTAATAAACAATCCCCAAGGTGAACAGCATAAACCACATCCCAACTCCCTGATGCATGTAATAACCCTGAACAATCGTCTCCCCTAGCCCCTTTTGCCAGAAAGGTAAGTAGGCAACCAACGTTATCACGATGGTAAAAATGATGGCCGCCACCATGTACCAATTGGAGATGTAGATCTCGCGAGTATTTCGTTGCGCTATGGTTCGAACAAAATTGACAAGCGTCAATACCAGTCCAATCGCAAACAACAACATGATCGGCCAAACGTATTCCCGGTATTCGCCCCCACCGTTGTTTAGCCCTGCCATCAAACTGATCGTACCCAGGATGACGGCTAAATTGATTAAAACCAGCGAAATCCACCCCCATCGCACACTGGCCAATTTGACATTGCTTACCCGAGGTACTATATAATATCCCAAGCCTAACATGCCCAGCGATGCCCAACCCCAAAACACGGAATTCGTATGAACGGGACGCAGACGGCCAAAGCTCAGCCAACTAACCTGGTCGATATCGGGGGCTACAAACTTAATTCCCACATACTCCCCGACGGTTGTACCAAATAATAGCCACCCCGTTGCACAAATCAGATAACCCAAAACTAAATTCTTTAATTGAGGGTCAATGGGTGGACGAGGAAGTGCTTTTTTCTTAATGGCTACCACCCGAAACCCTTGCTCAGAATTGACAGTCAATAACCCCCGCTTGTCATCCGCCGATTCCGTACCGGCCAGTTCTTGATGGGAAAGTGAAAAACTCAATTTCTCTT
>JBAYRB010000552.1:0-2692 GCA_041676905.1 Spirosomataceae bacterium | reverse complement strand
ATGATGAAACGGTTTCGGGTGTCATTATTCAAATTGTATTGATAGAGCCAATAGGGGTTGACCTGCCAAGCGGGAGCCCCTGGGTACCAAAGCATGTTTCCAAATTCATTGGTTGCATTTTCGAAATCACCAATATTCATACTACGTGGCATCATATAGAGCACGTAGACACTGCTTTGGTCTCTTCCGTTGATGGGGCGGTTGTGGCCTGAGGTATTGTTATAGGACATTTTCACATCGCTGGTCCAGCGATTTTCGCGTCCAAAATGGGTGGTGGCCTTGGTTGTGAAATTAAGGCGGGTCAATTTGTTACCGGGTATGATGCTGCGATCATCCAAGTAGCTGAGGGAAGAATATACAGCGGTATTGCCGAACTGCTGTTGCAGGGAAAGGGAATAATTCTGATTCGTCCCTTTCCGGAGGAATTGCCCCATGTTGTCGTAGGTCGCCAAACTCGATTGGGTTCCATCCCAATTGGTCACCGATTGGCCGGTAATTTTAGGTCCCCAACTGTTGGTACTCATCGCATCGAAAATCCCTTCCATCCCCTGTCCAAACGAACTTTGGAGTTCAGGTTTGATGAAAATGTCCTCCACGCCAAAAGTTGAAGAAACGGTGATACCTAGTCCTGGGGTTTTGCGACCCGATTTTGTCGTTATCAGAATCACACCATTGCCCGCGCGGGAGCCGTAAAGCGCTGCTGCTGAAGGACCTTTCAACACACTCATACTTTCGATATCTTCCGCACTGATATCTCCTAGACCGCTACCCATATCCAAGCCAGCGCCCCAGTAGCCATTTTCAGTGGTACCTGTGAAGTTGTCGATCGGAATCCCATCGACGACAATCAAAGGCTGATTCGAGCCCGTTAGAGATGTATGGCCACGGAGAACAATCTTAGACGATCCACCGGCACCATTGCTCGATCGTACTACTTGCAGCCCTGCCACTTTGCCGGTAAATGCGTTCGCCAAGTTGGTTTCACGCGCTTCGACTAATTGAGAACCCTTGACCTCCTGTATTGCATAACCTAATGATTTTTTTTCGCGCTCAATACCTAAGGCGGTTACGACGACTTCACTGAGCATCGCTACATCTTCCTCCAGTACGACGTCCACTACGGATCGCGATTCAACAGGTATTTCTTGGGTGGTAAATCCAATAAAGGAAAAAACCAGCGTACTCGTCGGAGAAGCATTGATCGAATAAGCGCCGTTAAAATCGGTGGTGGTACCCGTATTGGTACCTTTTACGAGTATGGAAACACCAGGTAGAGGCGTGCCATCTGTTCGTGAGGTGACTTTTCCCCTCACTGTGCTTTGGGAAATTGCACTAAAGCTTACAGATACGAAGATTAGCGCAAAAAGTGGTATAACTTTTAGCATATCGAAAATTTAGTTGACAGGTAAATTACATGTGAGTAGTTATGAAAAATTTGTTGAATGATAGGAATCGCTTCTGACTCCTCGACGTCAGCCAATCAGAGTTAGGGCTTACAGGCACGCTAGTTAGATACAGGTTGAAAATTTGTTTTACCAATTAAAATTTCCGTCGGTCAGTTTAGAAATTTAAAGGTTATATTGTATTTATTGGGCAAAATGTAACACAAAAATAACTTTTAAAATAAAAAAAGAAAAACAATGCGACGTAATTTTTAAAATAATTTAAAATATAGCGAACGGGTACGTTACCGACATACGTTTTGTGAGGAAGAATGGAGGACGAACAAGGCAAAAAAAAAGGGGTACCCGCAAGGCACTCCCTTTAAGAAGTAAGAAAAAGGTTCTTTTAAACGGCGAAACTTTCCCCGCAACCGCAGGTACGGCTCGCATTGGGATTCTTAAAATGAAATCCCTTCCCGTTTAGGCCATCCGAAAAATCGAGCTCGGTGCCGGCCAGGTATAAAATGCTTTTTTTATCAACGACGATTTTAATGCCCTTGTCTTCAAATACCATATCGTTGGGACGAGTTTCCGAATCAAACTCCAGGTTATACATCAGCCCGGAGCAACCTCCCCCCAACACACCTACCCGGATGTGGTGCTCACTCGAATGACCCTCCGCGCGACGAAGCTCTAGTATTTTACTTTTGGCGATATCTGTTACGGTCACCATTGGAATTATTGTTTATTACCTATGATCGGTATGGTTGTTTTCAACTGTGTATTATAACGGCTGTTACGCCTTAAAAGTTCAGTATTTTTCAAGAATACGAGGGCCTTCAAAATTAATTCCGGAAACGTAAACCGTACTATTAATTCCCGCATTCGCAAAGGTTTCTTTCATTGCTTCACCGATTACCCGGGCTTCACTTTCAGATTTTGAAAGCGCAAAAATCGAAGGGCCGGCTCCTGAAATACTGCATCCTAATGCACCCTTTTCCATCGCAGCCGTCTTTACTTCTGTAAATTCGGGTATTAAAATGGATCGAACAGGCTCGATGAGTACATCTACCAGGGATCGACTGATCAAAGGGTAATCGCCCATCATTAGTCCGCTTACCAATCCTGCCACGTTCCCCATTTGAGTGATCGTATTTTTAAGCGACACTTCATTTCGAAGAATAAGACGTGCATCCTTAGTATTCACCTCTACATCCGGATGGACCAACGTACAAAATAAAGGTACTCGAACCGGGATATTAAATACATCCAGGGGATCATAGCTTCGGATTACCAGGAAGCCCCCCATT
>JBAYRB010000551.1:0-2692 GCA_041676905.1 Spirosomataceae bacterium | reverse complement strand
ATGAAGTAATTGGTGCCATCGCCCCCCGTTATTTCTTTTCCAATTCCCCTCTCAATGATGGGAATTTCGATGTACAGGGGGTAAAAAATGGGGTGGAAAAGGCAAGTCAAGTATATAAATTACTCCACGTGAACAACCGTTTGGAAGTACATCACCCCGATGCAGGCCACGATTTTCCAATAGCAGTAAGGCAGATAGCCTATAAAAGAATTGATGAGGTACTTAAGAAATAATTTAACCATGAACAGTTTCACTAAGCTCTTTCCTAAAAACACTACCCTAGCCTTAATCCTTTTGATATTTTGTGCTATGGCATCGTCCTGTGCGCCAAAAGAAGGCGACGATGCTTCAAAAGCAGAACAGGGTGACGATAAGAAACACCTGGTATTTCTAATCAGCCAAGACCCATTAAACTACGAAGCCGATATCACCATTCCCCCTTTTGCCGATAGCTTAGAAAGAGAAGGACTCTTCCGCACGACCGTTTTGCTTGGTAAGGGGAAACATGAAAGTTTTCAATTCGACAATCTCGAGGTACTAGAAGATGCCGATGTTTTAGTGGTATTTTGTCGAAGAGTTGGACTTCCCCACGAACAAATGGACCAAATCAAAGCTTTTATTAAATCAGGTAAACCGGTAGTGGGTATCCGTACGGCCAATCATGGATTCTCTGTACGAGGAACCATGGCGGTTGACGGACATGAAGGCTGGTGGGGGTTTGTACCCGACGTTTTGGGACATGAGAATAAAGGGTACGAACCCGAAGAACTCGGCACCTATGTGGAAGTCAATCCTGAAAATGCTGACCACCCTATTTTAAAGGGTATATCTCCGGAGCCCTGGAAAAGCCGGGGATCCGTTTATAAAGTCAGCCCCCTGATTGATCCGGAAGTCGTTGTTTTGGTTACGGGTAGTACGCCCAACGTCAAAGAACCAGCTGCCTGGACACGCATTAACGACTATGGCGGAAAAGTGTTCTACACGTCTTTGGGCTATCCCGTTGATTTTTCCGAACCACAGTTCCGACAATTACTCGTTAATGCCCTCCAATGGGCAGCCCAATAAGTGGCAAATTAGTAGATTATTTAGCATAAAAAATTGACGAAAGTCCAGACATATCGAATCTTGCTACTGATTTTGTTGATCGGGGTAACCAGCATTTCTTTTGCCCAAAATCCGTCATGGACAAAGGTGGCCGATTCGGTAGCCTGGCAACCGAGAGATTCTCAGGGACAGCTGGTATACAAGAATTCGATGTGGATTTTCGGAGGTTGGTTTAAGTCGGATGAAGCACCTCCCCGAGACGTATGGAAGTCGACAGATGGCATCCATTGGGAGCTTGTTACAGCACTAGCCCCCTGGAAACATAGCGATTTCCCAATGGTAGCCAATTTCCGGAATAAAATGTGGATCATGGGTGGCTGGTATAACGGTCGACTACCAGGCCATGAGGCTGGAAACGAGGTGTGGTCATCTACCGACGGAAAAAAATGGAAACTCGAAACAAAAGCCCCTTGGTCTCCTCGAATGGCGGGCGCTCTCGTCGAGTTTAAAGGACGTCTTTGGCTATTTGGAGGCACCGAAAATTATTATTTCGGCGACGAAAAAAGCTTAAAAAATGATATCTGGAGCTCTAAAGATGGCATTCATTGGGAGCTTGTCACCGAAAATGCAGCATGGTCGCCCCGTGCCTATCACCAAGTCGCCGTATTTAAAAATAAGTTATACCTGATGGCTGGTGGAAACTATACGCCTTCTTACCATGCACATAACGATGTATGGATGTCGGAAGACGGAAAAAAATGGGAGATAGTAACGCCCCATGCTCCCTGGCACGAACGAATTTGGTTTACTACCGCTGTCTATCGAGATTGCTTATGGGTATTGGGTGGCTGGTCGAATAACCCCTCTCGAAACTGGGACGACGCATGGTACACTACGGACGGTACCACCTGGCATCTCCTCAAGACGGACAAAAAGTGGAAGGAAAGACATGCGCAAATAACATTGGTTTATAAAGATAAAATTTGGGTAGCAGGAGGAATGACACCACCCTTGGTAAACGACGTGTGGACCTTATCCCTACCCAAGAATTGGAAACCTTGAAGAAATAAAAATTAGTAAAAAAGACTTAATCAAATCGTTTAATAGCACCAAAACATGGACAAAAAGTTCCGCTTTAGCACTACTTTCCCATTAGCAGCTACGATGTTAGCAATGGCATCCTGTCAGGAACCACCTAAATATCCCGATGGGCTTTCCGTCGAAGAATCCCTCAAAAAATTCGAACTCGTGGAAGGTTTTGCCATTGAACCTTTCGCAACTGAGCCCCATGTTCAATCGCCAGTGGATATGGTCATTGATGAAAATGGCGGTATTTACGTGGTGGAAATGGCCGATTACCCTTGGCAGGCTGATACACTTAACCCAAGGGGAATTATTAAATTTTTGAAAGATACCGACGGAGATGGGAAAATTGACGCGGACTTTGTTTTTGCCGACGGCCTACCCAGTGCTACCAGTGTAATGCCCTGGAAAGGGGGTATCATTGTAGCAGCCGCACCCAATATTTATTATCTAAAAGACACCACCGGTGACCACAAGGCCGATATCAAGGAAACTCTTTTTACCGGCTTCTTCGATCGCAATTCAGAAGCACAAATTACCAGCTTCCGATTTGGGGTCGACAATT
>JBAYRB010000550.1:0-2700 GCA_041676905.1 Spirosomataceae bacterium | reverse complement strand
GTCTTTCAAAACTTCCACAGCGACGATATCATTGGGATTGATGTAGTCAATAGCCTGGCTGGCCTGGTTCTGGTTCCCCTGAGGCAACATAACACCGTCGACCACATAGAGGGGGTTATTCGAAGAATTGATAGACGAAAAGCCCCGAATCCGTACATTCGATCGCCCACCAGGCCTACCCGAGTTGATATTGACCTGTACCCCGGAAATCTTGCCTTGTAAGGCTTGGTTCAAGGAAGGGGTGGGTCTTTCCTTCAATTGTTCTTCCCGCACGGAACCCACCGCTCCCGTTAAATCTGATTTCCGGGCAGTTCCGTAACCAATTACAACCAGTTCTTCAAGCGCTTTGTTATCCGCTTCCAATGTGACATTAATCTGGGTGCGGTTGCCCACGTTCACTTCCTGACTGATAAAGCCCACAAATGAAAAGACGAGAGTCGCATTCGTAGGCACGACCAGGGTGTAGGTCCCGTCGTTTGACGTAGTCGTGCCGCGCTGCGTTCCGTTAATTAAAATACTCACCCCGGGGAGGCGATCACCGTTTTCGTCGGTCACAATTCCAGATACTTCATGATCGGCCATTACCGGTGAAGCACCCGCCGTCGTCGCAATAAATAGGATAAGGCAAAGCAGTTCTTTCCCTTTTCGAAAGAGTAAATTACAGAGATACATACGGATAAGTTATAGGTTGATTGAAAGAATAAATGAAAACATGATAGAACAGATCGGCTAAATAGGATGAATTGAGTTTGCTGAATCAGCGACGATTAGATTTGTTAAGGTTGATTAATTGAATACGATGAGTTGTCTTGATATATTTAAATTTTTTAAATTAATGGCGGTGTTTATTTATACAATTATAACAATTAATACGAAACTTCCATGATCCCTATCCCCACTTCTTCTTCTATTCTGCAGAATTACATCAACAAAAGGGCATGCAAACGTTTGAAAAAAAAGAGTGATTCAGCAGATTCGATTTAAATGCCGTCCTCTTTCTGAGAAATGTAGCCTCACAACTGCGGAGATGGGCGTGATTCTATAAAATTAGATTCTGAATTAAGTACTATTTCCGTTCTATTTCTACCCCAGCGTTACCATCCATACAACCGACGAACCGTTCATCTTTTATATCAACCGCTCATCTGCTTATAACCCCTAAACGTAGCTTAACTTAATACGACCGTTTGAAATTACTCGTTAGATTTCCGACGCCGTAACTTTCTTTTTTTCAAACACTTATTTTTTTAAAGCCATGAAGTCCCTACGTTCATTTTTCTGGTTTTGTTCGGGAGCAGTACCCGCTCTTTTGAAACGGTGCCCGAGTGAATCAGAAAAATATGCCGGTATAGGAGCCACAGTATTTTTTACCGCCGTATTCGCTACATTTTCGGCCGGATATGCCTTGTATACCGTGTTTGATCTTCCCTGGATGGCTCTTGGGATCGGGTTGGTGTGGGGTTTAATGATCTTTAATCTGGATCGTTACATAGTCAGTAGTATGGTAAAAAGGGGCGGGTCGGAATTAAAAATGATGTTGCCCCGATTAGCCTTGGCCATACTATTAGCGCTGGTTATTTCTAAACCCCTTAAATTAAAAATTTTTGAAAAGGAGATCACACGGAAACTGGACATAAAAAAGTCGGAAGAAGTAATCAAAGCCCGAGAGTCAATCCGTTTGGGAAACCCTGAATTTGCAGAAATTGATCAACAGATTGCAGCGTTACGCCAGGAGGTTGCGGCGAAAGAAGCGTTTAGAAATCAAAAGCAAGCGGAATATGATTTTGAACGTTTTGGCACCAAAACACCGGGTACAACAGGCATCCCCGGGATTGGAACGAATGCGAGGAAAAAAGAACAACAATTGAACGAGGCTCAACAAGATCTCGAACGTACCGAACTCCGGGTGCAAGAACAAATAGCTGAGCTGGAATCCCGAAAACAGGCTCTTCGTCTCCGTGAAGACTCGGAGTTTGCCGCTCAAAAAGCGAACATTGATCGGTATGATGGGTTGGCAGCTCGCATTGATGCACTCCACCAGTTGACCGTCGAAAGTGATGCGATGAAATATGCCAATTGGTTTATTATTTTACTTTTCATTGCCATTGAAATCGCTCCTATCCTTGTCAAATTTATTTCGTCTCCTGGTCCCTATGATGAACTTTTAGATGCCCATGAAACGGAGATGAGAATTTATAAAAACGAAAGGGTAAGTAAGTCGAAAATGAAAAGCGAGACTCGACTCCTCCTATTTACGGACAAAGAAAAAAACCAGGTAGAAGAAGCGGTTAACAACGATCGATTCTATCGGGAAAAAGTGGCCAAGGCCGAGAAACAAATCGTTGCAGCGCATATTGATGATTGGCTAGAGGAAGAGAAACGCACAAAATTGGGCTGGTAAGTGCTAAAAGATGTGTATTTTCGTAGTCAAAAAGTCAAACGGTAATTATGCGCCTCACCCCCGTTATTGGTTCAGTGATCCTACTTTCCACTTTATTGATGTCGTGCACAGCACCCTCTACTTTTGGTTCTCTGGACTTGGATCAATGGAGAAAGGATAAGGCTGGTTGTGACAATAAAAGAATAGAAATGAAGGATGCCTTATTAACAGAAAAAGAGCTTTTGTTGGGAAAGAGTTCCAATGAAATTGGTAAACTCTTCGGTTCTCCCGATATCAATCAGCTGGGGAAAAGGAATCAG
>JBAYRB010000549.1:0-2700 GCA_041676905.1 Spirosomataceae bacterium | reverse complement strand
AGGAAGAGGAAAATAATGTGTTACTTTCTACGGAAGAAGGGAAAACCCATGTCATTGGAACCCGGAGTTATCGAAGGGAGACGGGTAATGCGACGATTACCGGGTACGTTCGAAACATAAAAAATGGAGAGCCGTTGATTGGAGCGGCCGTGTTCATCGAAAAGCCTTCCATCGGAGCCATCGCCGATGCTTTAGGCTATTATTCCATTACGCTTCCCAAGGGTAAGCATACGCTAAAAATCAAGAGTTTCGGAATGCGGGAAACCTTCCGAAACATAGAGCTCTATGGCGACGGCACCTTGGATATTGAAATGAAAGAAAGTGTAATTGCCTTGCGTGAAGTGGCTATTGTAGCCGGTGCGGACGTCAATGTAACCGGAAGTCAAATGGGGCAGGTCAAATTGAGCATGAAGACCATTAAGCAAATACCCTCTGCCTTGGGAGAGTCGGATTTATTAAGAACCGTAATGGCAATACCAGGGGTTAAATCGGTAGGAGAAAGCAGTGTCGGTTTAAATATTCGAGGGGGCTCTTCCGATCAAAACCTGATCATGTACAACGATGTGCCCGTTTACAATCCGTCCCATCTGTTTGGCTTTTTTACCGCCTTTAATCCCGATATTTTACAAGACGTCGAACTGTATAAAAGTGCTATCCCCTCGCGGTACGGCGGACGTTTGTCATCGGTATTGGAAATAAATAGCCGCAACGGAAACCGAAAGAAATTGGTAGGTGCGGGAGGAATTGGCCTAGTGACCGGGAAGTTGTCGCTGGAAGGACCCATCGTCAAGGACAAAAGCTCTTTTTTAATCTCTGCCCGGTCGACCTATTCCGATTGGTTACTAAAAAAATTAGAAAACCCCTCGTTTAAAAATGCAAAAGGGTCATTTTATGACATAAACGCCCATGTCAGTCACGAAGTAGACCAGCGAAACAGCATCTATCTCAGCGGCTATTTGAGTGACGATGAATTCCGGCTTGCCGGTGATACCACCTACTCTTACCAAAACAAGCTACTGTCCTTTAAATGGAAGCGAATGCTTAGTGAAAAACTTTTGGGAAGCATCTCCCTTTCCCACAATCAATACAAATATGATATGAGGAGCACCCGTGTAGCGGAAAATGCTTTTGAATTAAGTTTTAGCATCAAGCAATATAACGCCAAATTGGATTTCGAGTATCGATTGAATGATCGCCATGAATTACATTTTGGCGCATCTACCAGCCACTATCAATTGCAATCGGGACGAATGGTGCCGTTGGGAGACGGTTCATTGGTCATCCAGAAAGAATTGCAACCGGAACAAGGAATCGAATCGGCGGCTTATTTGGAATCTAAAATGGAATTGAGTCCATCACTATTATTCGTCGCAGGTATTCGCGCGTCGATGTTTAATTATTTGGGACCAAGAACGATACCACAATATGCTGAGGGTTTACCCTTTGATAAAAAATACATCAATGAAACGGTATCGTATGGAAAGGGCGAAAATATACAGACGTATTTGCAACCCGAATACCGAGTGTCGATGCGTTATATTCTACCCAATAATGCGTCTGTGAAAGCGAGCTTTAATACATCTCGTCAGTACATGCATTTACTTTCCAATACGATGACTGTGTCTCCGACCGACGTTTGGAAATTGAGTGATCCCCATATAAAGCCCCAGAAAGGGATGCAAGTATCCTTAGGGTGGTATAAAAACATTTTAAACAATAAAGTAGAATTATCCGCAGAAACTTATTACAAGCGAATTCAAAACTTTCTGGATTTCAAATCTGGTGATTCGCTCATACTGAATCCCTACATCGAAACGGCCACCATTCTAACCGAAGGTAAGGCATATGGGCTGGAAGTGATGGCAAAAAAATTGGAAGGAAAGGTTAACGGCTGGGTGGCTTATACTTATTCCCGAACCCTCTTAAGAGCTGAAGACCGGGAATCCTTATTTGCGCCCAACAATGGTAATTATTACCCGGCTAACTACGACAAACCTCACGATTTCACCCTGGCGAGCAACTACAAGTTCACGCATCGGTTCAACCTTTCTCTCCATTTTACTTACAGTACCGGAAGACCTTACACGCCGCCAGTAGGTAAGTTTTTTGCGGATGGTTCCTGGCGTGTGTTCTATGCAGAGCGAAATCAATACCGAATACCCGATTATTACCGTACTGACATTTCACTCAATATTGAAGGAAACCATAAAATTCGGAAACTCGCCCACAGCTCCTGGACCGTTGCTGTATACAATGTTTTGGGTCGTCGGAACCCCTCGTCCGTATATTTTCAGACCAATCGAGGGTTTGTCGACGGTTACAAACTGTCGATTTTCGGGAATCCCGTGCCCACTGTAACTTATAACTTCAGGTTTTAATAGGTGAATTAAGCTTATAAGAGTTAATTATGATACGTCAATCTTTATATGCGGTTATGGTTGTCATCCTCGGGGGTATCGCCTCCTGTATTGACCCCTTTAATCCTCCTGAAGTATTTCTGAACGACACATATTTGGTATATGACGGCTATATAAATGCCAGTGGTACGGATACTAGTTGGGTGAATCTAACAAGAACCGTGCAGTTGAGTGATCCCAATTTCGCACCCAAGGAAGTTGGTGCAACAATACAAATCGAAAACGAATTGGGAGAAACCTTTTCCTTTCAGCCAGTTACTAATAAACCGGGTTCATATTTTCT
>JBAYRB010000548.1:0-2705 GCA_041676905.1 Spirosomataceae bacterium | reverse complement strand
TTTATGTAAATCCCAGGTAGGGCGGCCAACCCGGCTTCCGTTGGTAGAATAGCCTTTCACGCCTCCGTTAGGAAGTAAGGCGTAACTCAAGCCATGTCCATTGGTACCCCCTACATAAGCTATCGAAAAAATGGCTTCCTTATTTACCTCGGTAGCAATCTGGAAAAGGTCGCTATAATTGGGGAGCAGTTGGTAATCAAACTCCGTATTAAGACGTTCCAGAAGTGTACGAGCTGCGCCCCAGTTCTCGCGATATACTTGAACTTTGGCTAAAAGTGCGATGGCAGCACCTTGTGAAGCCCGCCCTTGTTCTACCGTTTTAGGTAACTTACTGCTCGCTTCGGTCAAGTCTTCTATAATCAAATCATAAATTTCTTGTTCCGTTGCCCGACCAATGCTAGCGGCTGTGGTAATACCTATCACTTCCGTTACCTTGGGGACACCTCCAAAGATCCGTACGAGGTCGAAATAGAAGTAAGCGCGTAGGAATTTGGCTTCGCCTGTCAACTGTTCTTTTTTTCCAGCTGGATATTCCGACGGAACATCGATTTGGGAAAGGATCAGATTGGCGCGAAATATTCCGTTATAGCAGGCTTGCCAGAAACTATTGATTTTGGCGTTGGTGGGCGTAACGTCCAACGTATTGATGGCATCCATTCCCGGAGCTGTCGCGAAATACTCCCCAAACATATTGTCGGAAGGGATTTCCATTAATTCGAAATCGGTAGGTACTCTCGATTGCAAACGGTTATATATGCCAAACACCCCCAATTCGATATCACGCGCATTTGAAAATGCGTTAGTAGTGGTTAGTACTGACTCTGGAACGGGGTGGAGCAACCTGTCTTCGCAAGCCCCTAGCCCTATCACGACGGCACCGGCTACGATTATATGTTTTACTAATTTCATCTTTTTCATTTTAAGATCTGTTATCAAAATCCGAAATTGACACCAATGACATAGGTACGATTCAGCGGTTCCGAACCTAGGTTAATACCGGGAGTACTGCTGATTCCACTTATTTCGCCTTGGGTGGTTCCCTCTGGATTATAGGCAGCATTTAATTTTGATTTCACTAACAATAGATTGTTGATCGAAGCATAAAATTTGAGGTTGCTCATCTTGAGTTTCTGTGCGACCTGTGGGAGATTATACCCGATATTTACACTTCTAACATTCAGGTAAGACGCACTTTCCAAGTAATAGTCGGTGTTGGTGTTGAATTGGAACAACTGGCTTAATGCGAGTGCTGGTGTTTTACCGTCGCCGGGTTCGTCGACCGACCACCATTGATTCTCTACACGTGATCTACGCATGGCGCCGAGTGTGTTTCCTTCATAATATTGACTTTCGGCATTGAACATTTTCGACCCGAGGGAAGCTTGAACAAAGATGCTTAGGTCCCAGTTTCGGTATGAAAAGTCGTTGGTCATACCCCAAAGAGACTTAGGCATGAAACTGCCAAGTACAACCCGGTCGTTAGGATCAATTTTTCCGTCCCCATTCGTATCCTGGATAATTGGGTTTCCAGGTTTTGTTCCTGGTAGGTGAGGAAGGCTTTCAATTTGGGCTTCATCGTTAAATACCCCAATCATTTTGTAACCATAGTAGGAGAACATGGGTACTCCTTTTCGAAGTAAAAAGCCCATAGACCAGTACTCATTTACCCTTTCATCCACTCCCCCTAGATCAATGACCTGGTTTTTATTGAAGGACACGTTAAAGGCGGTATTCCAACGAAAATCTCCACGGGCGATATTTCGGGTATTCAATTCTATGTCTATACCCTTGTTTTCCACTTCACCGGTATTGCTAATCGTATTGGTGAAACCTGTAATAGCGGGGATATTCACGCTATACAACATATCGGTGGTACGGTTGCGGTAGAAATCCAACGATAAACCGATCCGGTTTTGAAGAAGGCTTAACTCAAAACCTAGGTTGATACCCTTGGTTTTTTCCCACGACAACTCATTATTTGCCATGCTGGTTTGGGTAATGCCATTGACGGTGACATTCCCAGGCGAGTAGACTGCATTAGCCACCGTTCCCAGGTATTGGAAGTTTCCAATATTGAAATTACCCGTCACCCCGTAGCTAGCTTTCAGTTTCAGTTCAGAAATCGTTGGAATCGATTTCATGAAATCTTCCTCCGAAACCCGCCATGCGGCAGATACCGACGGGAAGTTCCCCCATTTATTGTCGGGACCGAAACGTGAGCTACCATCACGACGGAAGGAAGCCTCGATCAAGTATTTGTCTTTATACCCGTAATTAACCCGAGCAAAATAGGAAATCAAACCCCATTCACTGTTGGAAGAGGTAGTTGCAGAGGGGTTGATAATGGCATTGTTGAGGGTCTTGACTTTATCGTTGTTAAACGAATTCGCTACTGCAGCCATGGATACCGAACGCGATATTGTCTGCTGATAAGAGGCTCCTAGCAACGCACCGAAGTCATGAACATTGTTAAAAGTTCGATTGTAGTTTAATATGTTTTCATTGACCGTATTGATGCTACGGGAATCGGCCAGACTACCGGTGGTGTTGACCCCTGAATCGCCGATACCACCACTCCAGTTGTTACCTTCACTGAACCCGATGGTATTACCGATGGACGTTTTGAATTTTAAATCATTGGTGATTTGGATATCGAGAAACGCCCGGCCAATGTTGGAGAAGTAATTGACATAGTTTTCAGTTCC
>JBAYRB010000547.1:0-2711 GCA_041676905.1 Spirosomataceae bacterium | reverse complement strand
TTTCCCGTGCGATACGTTCTTGTTCCTGCACAGGTCTTTTCATCATCCCATTATCTTCTAGGGCGGTGAAACCTTGATCCGCCATGAATTTCAGTTGGTCGATCAAGTCTTTGCCTGCACTATTTTGGAACATCCCAAAATGAGGGGCATAGCGAAGTTTAAACCTATTTTTTTGCGGTTGGGAATCGAGCGATGAGGCCAGGCCAGCGTTTACCGAAGCCAAACCAGCCAAGCCGATGGCAGATTTTACGAAACTTCTACGATACATATTCAACATTTATTTATTTGATGTTGCAATAATAAAGGAGCGGAAGATAGAAATATACCAATGCCCGTCGTTTTATTACATCCAATGGTTCAAATAACGGTTGAAATCCTCCTTATATTGATCGCTGATAGGTATGGTCTCATTCCCGATATTGATGCTGGTCTTCGAGATAGCGCTTATTTTCTCTAAATTAATGATATAAGAACGGTGAATACGCATAAAACCTTTCCCTGTGAGCTTTTCCTCCAGGGATTTCAGGCTGGTAAGAGACAACAGCGGTTTGGGATTGTTTTCCAGATGGACTTTTACATAATCCTTCAGCCCTTCGATATAGAGTATATCGTCGAACAAGACCCGGACCATCTGGTATTCTACTTTTAGAAAAAGGTGTCGTTCTTTCGGGCTAATGCCATGCGATGGAGCGGACGAGGCTTCAGCTCTTCTTACCAGTTCATAATGTTGACGAGCTTTTGTGGCCGCATGGAGAAACTCCTCATAATTGAATGGTTTCAGCAGGTAGTCCAGGGCATCTACTTTGTAGCCTTCGTGAGCGAATTGATTAAAAGCTGTTGTGAATACAATTCTGGGAGCACGATCGGGTGCTTTATCCAAAATTCGGGCTAGTTCCAGACCGGTTAAATCGGGCATTTGAATATCCAAAAAAGCCAAGTCGATAGGGTCATTCTGGATGGCATTTAAAGCTTCGATCCCGTTGGAATAACTACCCACCAAATTTAAGAAAGGGGTTTTTTCGATAAAAGCACAAACCAACCCCAGCGCTAAGGGTTCATCGTCTACCGCAATGCAATTCAGTTTCAATTTGTAATGAGTTTAAGGTAAGCCGAAAATGTCTTATCCTTTGTATTTTCATCAATTACCAGTTCGTATCGATTGGGATAAAGAATATCAAGTCGACGTCGGGTATTAATTAGCCCAATACCGTAGCCTTCTTCAAGGCTATGTTTTTTCTCGGCAAAGAGTGTATTAGTTACCGAAAGGTGAATTTCGTTATTTCGTTGCTTTAATTCAATTTTAATTTTACTCACATCCGTGGCACTAGTACCGTGTTTAAACGCGTTTTCCACAAAGGGCAAAAAGAGCATGGGAGCGATGGTGGCTTCTGAAATGGGGGAACTGATATCGATTTGGAGTTCGACCTTGTCGGTCAACCGAAGTTTCATAAGGTCTACATAGTCAGTTAAAAACGCTACCTCTTGTGACAAAGTAACCTTGTCTTGCAGGGTATCGTATAAGACGTAACGCATCATACGCGAAAGACGGTGTATGGCCACACCCGCCTTTTCGCTATCTAATTGAGTGAGTGCGTAGATATTATTTAAGGTATTAAAAAAGAAGTGTGGGTTAATTTGGGCCTTTAGAAAGGATAGCTCCGATTCTAATTTCTGTTTTTCCAGCTCTTCCCTAGCTCTGCGGTTGTTTTGCCAACTTCGAATGGTTGCCGTTATCGTACTGACTCCCAAGATAATAAGGGAGATCAACAGGGAGAAATAGTCGACAAATTCTTCTCTCTTCATCACTCCACCTTCTCGCGCAGCTCTAAAAGCCTGGTTCATCAATTGACGCAAATCGAGCGTAATATCTAACTGTTTGATCAGAAAGGAGACCAATAAGGCCAGCCCCAGGTTGACGATAATAAAAATCGATACGCGATTTTGGTTGAGAAGTTTGGGTACCAAAATCTCGGAATTGGTATAAAACAACCCAAGGAGCAGTAAAAAAAGGAGAGCTTGTTTGTACCAGAATTCGACGGGAATATCGATTCGCCAGATCAACGGCTGCCAGAGCAATAGAAGGGCTCCCAACATGCACCACATAAGCAAGTGGGCTAAAATACTGCCATACGTCTGACTAAAGAGTCGTCTCATTGTTTTATATATCCACTATTATAGTATTCTAAAAGTAAGTTTTTTGGGTTAATCATTCCTGTTTCGTCGGTTTTAAATAGACCTTTTTGAGAACTTTATCGATGAGGGGGCATATTTAGCCGATGAAGGATAGGACAAAATTCAGTTAATATTGAATATCGGTTAAAAGGGGCAAACTATCGGTTGACTTTTCCTAATAGTCTATTGTTTTTTGTAGTATAGTATTTCTTCCTCAAATTTGTAGGACAAATTGCCATGTTAACCATGAACTTTAAAATTATACGGATTCATTCCTATTGTACGAGCAGCATCCTCAATAAGAAATTAGTCTATAGAAGTAATTAATCTATTAGCCAGAAGACATTTTATTATCATGAAACTCCTTAGATCGAGTATTGTCCTATTTGCCCTATTCTTAATTGGTACAACCTTTTCCATTGCCCAGGGTCCTCCCGGTGGGGGCGGTGGACGAATGGGCGGCCGTCCCGGCGGTGGGGGTGGTTTTGAATCGGGTCGTCAGCAAAGACCTCAGCAAGGTATTCCGGGGACATTAGAGT
>JBAYRB010000546.1:0-2714 GCA_041676905.1 Spirosomataceae bacterium | reverse complement strand
AACTCCCACACCGAGTGGATAAAATGCGTAAAGATTCACAATACAGGCAATAATTCACCAATAAAAATCGTACTTTTGATAGGTTTTAAAACAGTTGAATCCTTCGTTATGCGTATAGCCGGAATTCCATTGCTTGCAGGCATCATGTTGGTGGCGGGAAGCTGTGTGGATATACCAAAATATGACCATGCTCCCAGAATAGAATTTGTTGGTATCGATAAATTTGACTCAGAGGACAAATTGGGCAACCCGATCAAACTCGTCCGAATAACCGTTTCTTTTGAAGATGGCGACGGGGATTTGGGAGAAGATATCCAATCCGAGGAGAGAAGGAATTTCTTAATGGATAATGGTGGTTGGGGTAATTACCATGTTCAAGTGCTACGCTATGTCAATGAAAAATGGGAGCCCCTGGAAATGTCAGCCTTGAGTTACCTAGCTTTCCCCTATTTAAAACCAGATGGTATCCGAGGCCCTATTCGGGGTAAATTAGACTACGACCTTGATTTTGCCTTAGGAGCCGGTCAAAAGGATACCCCCTTAAAGTTTCTGGTTAAAATCCGGGACCGAGAATTACGAGAAAGTAATACAATTGAAACTGACTCGATCAGTGTCCCTATTTTTGACGAGTTTTAATAGAAATTCCGACTCCGATACCCAGCCTTTAGTCAACGCTATCAATTTCAACCACAACTAATCGTTTCTGCCTGTCAGAAATCGAAATATTCTTCTTTCGAAATCTCTGCCTGTGCCTCAATAGCCTGTCTTAAATCTTCGTCATCGCTTTTAATCTTGAATTCATCTTCCCCTTTAGGTCGGGCGAAATAGACGACGGTCTGTCCTACCGAAACCCTAAACACCATATCTTGGCGTTTGTTTTTCAGAAAAAACTCTTCCCGGCCAAAACGCTTGAGTAATTCTTCTCTGGTCATCGTTGAAGTTCGTTTCGTTGAAGTTACTGGTACAACGCCGAACTACGGGGATTCATTTTACCGGAGTTGTTCTCTTTTTTCCGAACTAAACAAAAGCATTGCTAGCCCCTGCTCTGCTTATTCTATTGAATGGGTATCTTTTTTACTGAATCAACGTCGATGGGAAATCAGACAGTTTTTCGCAACAAACCTGCTCCATTACCTGGTAAAGTTGAGCTTTGAACATATTGATGGTATGATCACCTCCATCGTCGCCTAGGGCGCCCACTCCGTACATAAAGGGTCGTCCCATAAAGGTGAAATCTGCTCCGCAAGCTAAAGCTCTTCCAATATCGACGCCCGATCTGATCCCACTGTCGATCATCACCTTCATTTTGTCTCCATATTTATCGGCGAGCCCCTTCAAAGGCTTTATCGTTGACTCCCCTGCGTCAATTTGGCGCCCACCATGGTTCGATACGATGATACCGTCCGCACCAATCTTGATTACTTTTTCCGCATCTTCGTCGCTAACTACCCCTTTGATGACTAGTTTTCCTTTCCACAAATCCCGGATTGCCGCGATTTTATCCTCGTCAACCCTACCGGTGAACGTAGCGTTCATAAATTTACCCAATTGCTTTATATCCAAATTTCCCGTCATATAAGGCTTCAGGGTAGCGAAATTAGGAATACCGTGCAGCAAGGTTTTGATACTCCATTCGGGACATACGGCAGCCTGAATGAAATTGTTTATGGTAATTTTTGGCGGCATCGATAACCCGGCTTTGATTTCTCGATATCTTAACCCAAAAGAAGGTACATCTACCAGTACAACCAAAACGTCGTATTGACTTTCGCGGAGCCTACGGAGAATATCATCTCTAAGTCTATTTTCGGTAGGATGATACAACTGAAACCAGGCCTTCCCTTCGGTCACTTCAGAAATTCGTTCGATACTAGCGGTGGAAACGGTGCTTAGTATGTAGGGTATATTATGTTTAAAGGCAGCTTTCGCCAAAATTTCCGGAGCATTAGGCCAAATTAGGCCTTGCAATCCGATAGGTGAAATTCCGAAGGGTGCGTCGTAACGCTTTCCGAATAATTCCACAGACATGTCGACCCCCCGATGCTTGCGAAGATAGTTAGGCATCAGCTGGATATCGCGGAAATCGTATTCATTGCGCCAGAGATTTAACTCCTCATTGCAGCCTCCTTCTAGGTAATCAAAGGCAAATTTAGGTATCCTTCTTTTCGCTCTTCTTTTCAAATCGGCTACGGAAGGATATTGCGGGTTATAGGTAAATACTGGTTTACTCATGGTAATATTTTAGAAAAGTAAGTGCCCAAAGGGTAAATCAAAAACTACAAAAATTCTATGGTGGTTAGTATCGGATAATGCGTGGAAGCGTCGGGGTAATCTCTAATTAATTTATACGTCCCAACTCTCACTCTTTTTTGTTCTTGAATAAATACATAGTCCATTCTTTCACCGGGTAAACCGTCGACTCGGGTCGAAAGCTGCGATCCTCTAGCGGCATCGAACCAGTTTTTTCGAAATGAAAAATAGGGCTGTTCATTTGGTTTTACCCCCATATCGACGGCTAACACAACGGGTTGTATACTTTCCCCTAGTAACTGGTTCAAAAAGGCAGCCTGTAGCCCACGATCCATGGCCGACGTATAGTCAAGTTGGGTATTGCAGAACCGGAAAGTGAGTTTATCAGAATGCCTAATCAATCCACAAAGCAGCATGCGCGGTGGGATATTGGGGCGACCGGGCAACCCTAGTTTTTGTAATTT
>JBAYRB010000545.1:0-2733 GCA_041676905.1 Spirosomataceae bacterium | reverse complement strand
TACCATAAAAATTACTCAGATATAACTCGATATCATCCTGAGTCAAGTCTGGATTTCGGTTGGGGTTTAGTAGGCAAGAGCGACTTGTCAACAGGCTTCCTGCCCCGTTGAATTCGACGGCACCGCCTTCCATAACGATCCCCGGCTTGACCGAAAGTAGGTCGAGGTGTCGGGCTATAGCTTGAGGTACCTCATTGTCGCTGTCGTAGGGGGGGTATTTACCGCCCCAGGCATTGTACTCCCAATCGACGATCATCTTTTTCCCCGTAGTCGGATTTATTAAAAAGGCTGGCCCATGATCCCGGCACCAAGCATCGTTCGTAGGAGTCACGACAAACTCTATTTTTGACAAGTCAACGCCGATGGCTTCTAATTCTTCACGCACATATTCACGCAAAGCTTCGTCGTGTGCCACAATTCCGACATTTTCTCCCTGACTGATAGCCTTGATAAATTGAAGATATTGGGGGCGCATGCGGTTTAACTTGTCGCCTTGCCACGAGGCGTCATTATGTGGAAAGGTGAGCCAGGTCGCGCGATGAGGATGCCACTCAGGAGGGAATACAAAGCCCAGTTGTTTGGGAGTTAGTGATTCGTATCTTTTTGTAGGTAATTTATCAATTAGTGACATTAGCAATACCGATTAATAGACAGCTAATTTCGCTCTTTCTTTGGATCGTAAATCAGCTAGAAATTTTATCTTAAATTTGTTATATAAAAGAAGGATAATATTATGGATGTTATTCTGTACGCCATTCCCATATTCATCATAACCCTGTTGATTGAAGTATTGTACTACCGGCATTTGGGAAAGCATCAAGACCATTACGATCCCAAAGATACGGCAAGTAGCTTAACAATGGGGATCGGCAATGTACTTACCGGGCTAGTTTCCAAATTTTTGGTATTTGGAGCTCTCGTTTTCGTGTATAATTTCCGCATATTTGAGCTGGATCGCACGTGGATAGGCTATTGGATAATGATTTTTTTCGCTGACGATTTCAGTTATTATTGGTTTCATAGGTCGAGTCACAAAATCCGCTATTTTTGGGCATCTCATGTGGTGCATCATTCTTCCCAATTTTATAACCTCGGAACGGCATTAAGACAGACCTGGACCGGTAATTTATCGGGAAGTTTTGTGTTTTACCTCTGGATGCCCTGGGTGGGTTTCCACCCGGTCGATGTAATTTTGATGCAAGCGATCAGTTTACTCTATCAGTATTGGATACATACGGAGCTGATCGTGAAATTTCCACCTTTGGTTGAGTGGTTCTTTAATACCCCTTCACATCACCGAGTTCATCATGGATCGGATGTGAAATATTTGGATAAAAACCATGGAGGAATCCTGATTATTTGGGATCGTATATTTGGTACGTTCCAACTAGAAGAGGAGCGACCGAACTATGGTCTCGTGCACAATTTAACCTCGTACAATCCTTTTGTCATTGCATTTCATGAATGGCGTGACTTATTTCGTGACGTTCGAAAAGCGCCTTCTCTAAAAGCTGCTTTTTTATATGTCTTTGGCCCTCCCGGATGGAGTCATGACGGTAGTCGAAAGACAGCAAGGCAAATGCAAGAGAAAGAAGAATAATCTCCAACGATCTCCAGTGATAGCCATTAAAAAAGCCATTCTCGACAAAATTGATTGGTCAAGAATGGCTCTTTTGTCTAATTTATACTTCTCTACACTTAGATAGCAGCTGCTTCCAGGTTGATTTTGAAGTTGATTTGCTTGCTGATCAAATCATCCGGCTGACCGGGGAATGAAACGTTCCAGTCTTCACGCTCAATGTTAAAGTCAGCGTTAGCTTTGAATGCGGAGTCACTAGCTTCGGTAACATTGGCATTAAAAGTGATATTTTTGGTAATACCACGGATCGTAAGATTAGCTGAAACAACGATTTCACCTTCACTAGCACCGTCTTTTACATCTGTAATTTCCAGAACCGCTTCTGGATGGTTGGCTACGTCGAAGAAATCATCACTTTTTAAGTGGTTTTCCAATTTTTCTTTCCATTCACCTTCCAAATCGTGGTCGTTAATGGTGGTCAAATCAATGACAACACGACCGCCGGTTAGTTTACCATCGGCTACGGTGACGGTACCTTCTTTGATTTGTACGTCTCCCGTATGTTCACCGGAAACTTTTTTACCGTTCCAAATGACACTGGAAGCCGCAGTATCGATGGTCAATTCGGTTCCTTCACCTGCTGCTACGGCAGCTGCGTCGGTGGTTTCAGCTTTTTCCCCGTCTGGGTTGCTAACACATGAGGCGAACAAAAAAGCACTCAAGCCGGCTAAAACTAATACTCTTTTCATAGGTTTGTTAAAATTGTTTGTAGTTACATATATTTCCACTAAACACAATTAACGTTGTACTGGTTCAAAACATTTCACAAATCTTAAAAAATCCTTAGAACTTACCTAAAAAGAATCGATAAGAAAATGTGGTTAAACGTTAACCCAAACCGTCAACTTCGTGCCTTTTTCAGGCGTTGAGTCTACTTTGATCTGACCGCCAATCGATTCCGCACGATTTTTTACGTTATGGAAACCCTTCCCTTTTTGAATTTGTATTTCGTTCATGCCAACGCCATTGTCTTTCACCGTCATGACCAATTGATGGTTTTCGATTGAAACTTGAATGTGTACTTTTGTAGCCTTTGCATGCTTTAATGCGTTATTGATACCTTCTAACGCGATATTGTACAATTGATGCTCATG
>JBAYRB010000544.1:0-2741 GCA_041676905.1 Spirosomataceae bacterium | reverse complement strand
GCAGGATTTACGTTATAGATGATAAGATGGTCATTTCCCCGGTTGATCCATTGGACAATTAGGCCAGACCCGTCGGAAATCCACTTTGGCCAACCAAAATATTGATCCTCATTTTCATTAAAATCAGCCCAAATTGTTTCTCCTCCCTCCGGTGAAATAAAGCCCAGTTTAGCAGTTGGGTTAGGATCACCGGCTTTAGGGTAGCGGGTTTCTTCCAGATAGCCATGTTGCCCGACGCTGCTATACAAAGGGAACATAGGGGTGTTGCTTTCATCGAAGCGCATGTAGGCAATTTTTTTACTATCCGGGCTCCACCAGTACGCGCGGTAGTTGGTCGCTCTACCATAAATTTCCTCCCAGTATACCCACGTAGCATACCCATTTAGAATCGTGTTGCTCCCATCGTGTGTGAGTTGCTTTTCGACTTTATTCGTTAGATGATAGGTGTAAAGGTTATTTCCCTTGGTATATGCGATAAAGGTGCTGTCGGGCGAAAACATGGGATTTTGCTCTGGCAGGGGATCATGCGTAAGCCTAGTTTCCCCGCTAGGCGTGATCAGGTAGAGATCGTTGTTTTTTACCTGTAGTTTTTTTCGATTGTCGTCGAGCGAAGTTGATGATGCCGAGGTCGTTTTCCCCGTTTTCGGATTGAGGATTACCGATTGACCCTGGGTAGTAATCCTTAACCGTTCACCGTCGAGCCAGGTTGTGGATGGCAGAGATTGATAATAATTGGCCGGAACTGAACCTTTTTTGATAATTTCCGGATCAAACGGAAGCGTTTGAGCCAGGATCGGTAAAGGTAGAATTAGTACGAAAAAGAACAGATACTTCATAAGAGTCAATTTATTTCCAATCAATATATTCGCTTTTTCATTAAAAACTCACTCAATACCGATCACCGTATAGATGAATTTACTCTTCTTCGTAAGCAATAAATTCATACGTTGCCTGATCCCCACTCACCTCAAATTTCAAGAAACCCCTTGGTCCATGTCGGTTCCCTTTCCAGGATGGACGACCAGCAACAGCACCTCCGGTAACGAATCGAGTTTTATTTTCGATGTTTAGATCTTCAAACCAATGGAGGTGTCCCTGCAACACCCATTTCAGTTGATGGTCTTTGAAAGCTTCCAATACTTCGTTTCGATTGGATACCCCTGGCCCTTTAGGCCAACCACCGCTGGGAGGATAAATGTCGGTAAACGCCGAAATCAAAGGAATATGAACAGTTAATACGATAGGTCGGTCTTTCGGTATGCGTGATAATTCCTCTCTAAGCCATTCGAGCTGTGCTTCATCCACCCGGCCGACATAGCGATAGTTTTCAACATCGAGCACATTAAGTACGATGAATTGCCATCCCTTATGTTCAAAGGAATAGTAGGGGTCGCCAAAATACCTTTTGAACATTCCATCTTTATAGTCCGTATGAGTACTATCTTCCGGGCTTACATCATAAATGGCAAATAATTCATGGTTCCCTACACAGTTGTAGACGGGTTTCCCGAATCGCTTACTTTGTTCGGCATAAAATGAAAATAAGGAATCACTTTTAGCGAGGTTTCCACGCATCACATCGTAAACCTGATCTCCACCCGACAATATGAAGTCGGGATTAATTTCTTTCACCTTTTCTACTACTTTGTCAAAGGCTGGGGCTGCGATAGAATCCGGGCGAAGATGAATGTCTGTCAGGAATACAAAGGTAAAGTCGGGGGTATTAGAAGACTTTTCTTGGCAACTAGTTATTGTCACAATAAATGCGAAAAGCCAAGTAAATTTTAGGGTGCTACTTTTCATATGGGGTTAAGAATCTTTGGGAATTTGTTATATGGAAAATGCCCGGGTTGATTACCCAGGCTGTTATTAAAATGATTTTCGACCTTTCGAGAGGGCACGATCGAGTCCACTTGGATCCGACCCACCTGCCGTAGCAAAGAAGGGTTGTCCGCCTCCACCGCCTCGAATTTCCTTGGCAAGTTCCTTGACAATTTGACCGGCATGTAAGCCAGCTTCTTTCACAAGATCTTCAGCGATATACACCGATAAAAAAGGTTTACCTTCAATCTCGGCTCCTAACACTGCAATCAAGTTCGGAATTTCGTCCTTCAAATCATAAGAAAGTTTTTTCAAACCGTCAGGGTTCGGTACATCCACTTTACTGACAATGAGCTTAAAACTCTTATTATCTTCTGCACGCTCAATCAATTGTTTTTTCAACAGTTGAATCTTTTCATTCTGCAGGGCTTCCACCTTCTTTGCCAAGGTCGTTCTTTCCTCCAGCAAGCTCTGTGTTTGCTTTATAAGATCTTTGGGATGCCGCAGTAACTCTTTCAGTGCAGCCAACGTTTGTTCCTGTTGGCGAATATAGGATAGTGCACCTTCTCCTGCCACAGCTTCCACACGACGAATGCCCGCTGAGACCGATCCCTCTGAGAGGAATTTAAAAAGCCCGATTTGTCCGGTGGATGTAACATGGGTTCCCCCACAAAGTTCTGTAGAAAAGCCCGGTTCGAACGTTATTACCCGAACATAATCTCCATATTTTTCACCAAATGTGGCGGTTGCTCCTGCTTGTAAAGCCTCTTGGATCGGAACATTTCTTTTTTCATCCAAAATGATGTCAAGACGAATCTTTTCATTGACCAGATCTTCAATTCGCTCCAGTTCTTCAGGTGACACTTTGGAAAAATGGGAAAAGTCAAATCGCAAGACCTTATCATCAAGATAGGATCCTT
>JBAYRB010000543.1:0-2749 GCA_041676905.1 Spirosomataceae bacterium | reverse complement strand
TTACTTTGCGAAAGAATTCACCGACCTACCCCTCAAGTCAATAGGCACCCATTTCGGAGGGCGGGATCATAGCACCGTTATCCATTCTGTACAGGCCATTACCGAATTGATCGAAAAAGACCGGACAGTTGCCGAAACGGTGGATCGACTGAAAAGTTATCTTAATTGATTAAAACCATTCAGGTTCAACCTGTAGGCCGCTGTAGTATTTTAAATCCATTGCCAGCGCCCCAATAAAAAGATCTACCTCAATCTTTACCGGTATTTTATTCGGATCATCCGAGACCCAGAGTCGGATCGAGTTTTCACCCTTAAACAATTTATTTTGAGGCATTATGGGGTGTAATTTAAAGACATTAATCCGGCCGAACCTTGTTTTTACGACGTCCCGGCCTGCATAACGGACTTTCAAATTAAAGATCTCATCGCTTAGAAACACTGGTACCTGGATCAGGTCACCCTCTTTTTTATTGTGAAAATCTATGGTTCTCAAAAGGTAATATCCACTAATAATGTCGTGGACATCTCTAGGGACATCAAATACCCTCGTAGTATCTTTGGTTTTCGTAGTCGCTTTATTCCACTTACGGTCAAAATAGGTGGTTTCTTCTTTGCGATAATTATTTTCACGAATGTTTCGATAAAATTGGTGGGGTTGCAAGGTCGTTGTATCGACAAACGATCGCCAGGTGTCCCTTACTTTGGTGAAAACGTCGAAGGCGCCCGTGGTGCGTCCAAACACGTTAATACGATAGCAGGGTCTTCCATTCACCCGACTGATGTTTTTTGCGATATCCACTCTCGCTTCGGCTGCGTTGATTATCCCATAATGAATCCTATATTCTACACGTTCCCCCAATCCGAAATGCTTGGCGGGGGTGGGGTCTTTCGGCCTAAAAGCAACGAAACTAAGAACTCCCACCAACAGTAGGAGGGAAGTCACCTTTTTGAAGCATATTTTTCGAAGACTACTTTTATTTAACTCCATATTTATTCTTCAAGTAACTGAGGTATCTGGGAAAGTCACTTTGAAATTCGGTTGTGAACTCTTCCAATAGATTGTTTTGACGGGAGCGGTAGGTTTTATAGCTGATGAAATAAGCGTTATTGGAGGCGATACCCTTCGCTTTGGTACTACTATCCAACGGAAATTGGTGATTCAAAAGTGTATCGGCACTCATTAAGATCTGCTCTAGCAATTCTTTTTTTAGTGATAATTTCTCTTGTTCATCGGTTTTTTCATCGAAAGAGGCGTATAGTGTGTCGAGTTGCTGTGCGCCTCGTAACATATGTTCAGCCCATGCTTCCCTATAATTCTTTTGCACCTCGTAGGTTTTTAGTTGGGGGGAATTCGGACCGTATTTAAAATTCAAAAAACGTACGGCTCCCAGGTCGCCCACTAACGTGGCAATATTCTCGTTAAATTCCATTTCCCCTTTCACAAAAATCGTACCGTGGGTAAGCTCATGTAAGATCAGATTAGCCAATTGTCCTTCGCTGCGTTTGAACATACTGGACAAAATCGGGTCTCTCAGATAGCCCAGCATCGACCAGGCTGCGGCTTCACCCATGTAGGTATCGAATCCCTGTTGATCCAATTTCGCTTTTTCGGCGTAAGCTTGGGTAGAATCGAAAAAGCCTTTATATGGGAATTCGCCGATAATGGGAAAGTACCACTTATAAGCTTCAATCTGATAGGGTGGGGAGGCGGTGAGTAACCACATCAACTTTTTACCTTGCTGATCATAATAAGTCGTGTAATTATTGGAAGCCTTTAGTCCCAACGAATCCACGCCAAATTTTTTTATTTCCTGGATTAGAAGGATCTTTTGCTTTACAGAGTCGGGGTAGCTCGGATCATTTAATATTTCCGAAATTTCCTTCACATTGGTAATCAGATTAAATTGTCCCTTGGCTTGCATCCACCCGTATCCCAGCAAATCCCAATAATAGACCACCAGTATTCCTAAGAGAAATAACAGAAAGAAACAAATCTTACGTAGCATTGAATTGAGGTTACCCAGACAAACGTCGGTTTAAAGTTTGTATTCTTATTGACTAAATATAGGACCTGCCGTTTAAATTCATCGTAAGTTCTGGAGGTTATTTATTGATCAAGGAGGGGTAAGTTATAGAGGACCGTGACCTGGACAGCTTCGGTGATTTTCGTAAAAAATAGTACAGGGATTTCAATATTATGATCTTCAAGGCGGGTTTCAAAATTTCCTTGTAGCGTTAGTTGATTTCCTTTTTTGAGCATTTTGCCCTTGAATTCCCGTTTTCGAGTAACCCCATGAACGGTAAAATCACCTGTAACGGTGACGTTAAATTCACCATCGGTAGGTGGTATTTTCCAATTCAATATACGTCCTTTGAATGTTGCATGGGGGAACTTGTCGGTGTGCATATAGCGTTCGTTATAATGTTTCTGCATCAACGAATTGGGCAGCGAGAAATTTTTCATTGTAATCTTCGCTTCTATTCGTCCGTCCGACAAATTAAGTTTTACTTCCCCGGTTTTATCGATTGCGTAAATGTCCCTGGCTGGACCGGCAGCTTTTGAAGAAAATTCGGTTTGTCCGGTTTGAGTGGTAGCCCAACCGGATTGTGCTATCGAATCAGGAACCGACAACAGGGCGCATAGCCAAAATAGCCCAAAGCTTCGGTTCCTGATCATATTCGCTTAATTTAGAGTTCCAAGCTATGAAATTTATGACCCATTCGGTCTCTTTTGGTCAGGAGGTAATTA
>JBAYRB010000542.1:0-2751 GCA_041676905.1 Spirosomataceae bacterium | reverse complement strand
TTCTTCTAACGACAGCGATGGCAATCCGGTAAGGGAGTAACGCAGGAAAACAATTATAACTTTTTCAAGAGGGAATCTCGCTATTTCAGTTCCTCCCGTAGAAAATAGCCCGTATAGCTCTTTTCAGAAGCCGCCACTTCTTCGGGTGTCCCCTGGGCGATGATTTGACCACCTTGGTTTCCCCCCTCAGGCCCCATGTCAATAATGTAGTCTGCCACTTTAATCACATCGAGGTTGTGTTCAATGATCAATACGGTATTACCCTTTTCGACCAGTTTCTGTACCACCCCGAGCAATAAACTGATGTCTTTAAAATGTAAGCCTGTTGTTGGCTCATCCAGAATATAAAGCGTGTTTCCGGTATCCCGTTTCGACAGTTCCTCCGATAGTTTTACACGTTGCGCCTCCCCACCCGATAACGTAGTAGCATGTTGGCCCAGCGTGATATAACCCAAACCCACGTCGTATAAGGTTTGGACTTTACGAACAATTCGGGGGTGACTTTCGAAAAATTCGAGAGCGGTCTCCACGGTCATGTCCAATACATCGGCGATAGACTTGCCTTTATACCGCACTTCTAAGGTTTCTCGGTTAAAGCGTTTTCCTTTACAGGTTTCGCAATCGACATGAACATCAGGGAGAAAATCCATTTCGATGCGCTTCATTCCGGCACCCTCACAAGTTTCACAGCGCCCGCCTTTTACGTTAAACGAAAAGCGTCCGGGTTTATATCCCCGTATTTTCGCCTCAGGCAATTCGGCGAAAAGGGTGC
Organism: Spirosomataceae bacterium; assembly: GCA_041676905.1. GTDB lineage: Bacteria > Bacteroidota > Bacteroidia > Cytophagales > Spirosomataceae > Ravibacter. Next base: position 1,979 of record JBAYRB010000542.1, on the reverse strand, counting down.
GGATCTCGGAAAAAAGATTGGTATAGGTAGCGGGATTCGACCGAGGCGTTCGACCAATGGGTGATTGGTCTACTTCGATAATTTTATCAATATTCTCTAAACCGGAGACGGATTTATAGGGGAGTGGTTCACGTCTTGATCTATAAAAATGTTTGCTAACCAGCGGATGGAGCGTTTCATGGATCAAAGAAGATTTACCACTGCCACTCACACCGGTTACACAGATCATCGTACCCAGAGGAAGTTTTAGGTCAACATTTTTCAAATTGTGCCCCGTGCAACCTATAAGTTCCAAAAATTTCCCATTTCCGGGTCGGCGGCTTTTGGGCACATCTATCTTAACCTCTCCTTTCAGGTAACGGGCGGTTAAAGAGCCGTTTTTTAAAAACTCTTCTGGAGAACCAGACCCTACGATTTGCCCCCCGTGGCGTCCAGCACCTGGACCAATATCAATGATATAATCGGAAGCAAGCATCATATCCTTGTCGTGCTCCACCACCAAAACGGTATTACCGATATCCCGTAAATCTTTTAGCGATTGAATAAGGCGGATATTATCGCGTTGATGCAAGCCGATACTGGGTTCATCCATAATGTACAGCACTCCAGTCAATTGGGTGCCGATTTGCGTCGCCAGACGAATCCGTTGTGCTTCCCCGCCCGAAAGGGTCCTCAGCGGGCGATTGAGGGTAAGATAACCTAGACCTATATTAAGCAAAAAGCCAGTCCGTTTACGGATTTCCTTTAGAATTTGTTCTGCAATCACACGCTGACGTTCTCCCAAGCGATCCTCCAAGCCTTCCAGCCACTGCCCGAGCTCTACGATGTCCATCTCCGCCAGCTCAGAAATATTCTTCCCGTCGATTTTGAAATGCAGTGATTCTTTTTTCAGTCGCGCCCCCTTACACTCCGGGCAACTACTGATGACAACAAAATCCCTCAACCATTCCTGAATCTTGTCAGAACCACTTTCTTGTTGTTTCTTTAAAAAGCTGATGATCCCTTCAAAACGTGTTTCCCATTCTGTGCCTGGATATTTCTTGGAGGGTACGGGAATAGGCTCCTGGCTACCGTGTAAAATGAGGTCTATAACCTCCCTCGGAAACTTCGATAGTGCTGTAGTCAGATTTAATTTGTAGGGCTTTAGTAATACCTCCAGTTGCTTGAATATCCAAGAATCGCGGTATTCGCCTAATGGAGCTATGCCGCCCCGACTGATAGTGAGCGACTTATCAGGCATCACCGACTCTTCGGTGATTTCTTCCGTAACGCCCATGCCCTGGCAAACGGGGCACCAGCCATAGGGAGAGTTAAACGAAAAATTGTTGGGGGCAGGGTCATCGTAACTGATTCCCGACTCCGGGTCCATCAGGTTTTTCGAAAAATAATGAGTCTGGTTTTGATCATCCAGCACCAACAAGGCACCCTTACCCTGCTTAAATGCAATTTCAACCGACTTACCCAAACGATAGCGTTCTTCTTCCTTGGGCATAATTCGGTCAATTACGATTTCAATATCATGGATTTTATACCGGTCGAGCTGCATTTTGGGAACGATTTCCTGAATCTCCCCATCAACTCTAACTTTATTAAAACCCAATCGTGCAATTTGCGTGAACAATTCTCGGTAATGGCCTTTACGACCTTTGACCACCGGTGCGAGTAAGATAGTTTTACGACCGTTATACTGCTGAAGTAATTGGTTCACAATCTGATCCTGCGATTGCTTGACCATTTTGTTCCCAGTGATATAGGAGAATGCTTCCCCTGCCCGGGCAAACAAGAGGCGTAAAAAATCGTAGATTTCAGTGACAGTCCCGACCGTAGACCTTGGGTTGCGGGATGTCGTCTTTTGTTCAATACTAATAACCGGTGACAGGCCTTCGATTTTATCGACATCCGGCCTTTCCATCTCACCAATAAAACCACGCGCGTAGGCCGAAAAGCTCTCCATGTAGCGCCGTTGACCTTCCGCATAG
>JBAYRB010000541.1:0-2753 GCA_041676905.1 Spirosomataceae bacterium | reverse complement strand
CGCCCCATCATACGAAAAATGTCTTTACAATGATGTGGGATACCAAAAACATTTACAACGCTGTATTAACGCGGAAAAGGGAGGTAGAACAACGCTTTGATCGAAATTATCCAGAATGGAACCTGATCGAAAAATTGGGTGATAGTTGGGTTTCGCGCATCGGTTGGGGGCTCATCTATACCGTATTCTACATTCTTGCGTATGTTTACCTGGATATGCATTGGGCTTTCTTTTTCCTTCTGCCCATCCATTTCCTAATGGGGCCGATTCATGGTGCGATTGTTAATTGGAGCGGGCACAAATACGGCTATCAGAACTTTGACAACAACGACCATTCTAAGAATTCGTTAGTATTTGACTTTTTAATGCTGGGAGAATTATTCCAAAACAATCACCATAAACGCCCTAATTCGGTGAATTTCGGCCAAAAATGGTACGAGTTCGATCCTACCTACCCAGTCATTAAGCTTCTGGAAAAGCTAAAAATCATAAAGGTGCGAAAGAAGCATTAAGCTATTATTAGCAGAACGTTTTCTCGGAAATTAGCGTAGATCGAGAGAAGTTAAAACTCCATCGATGAAATAGCGCTTGATCCCTTACACTAGACTATCCAAAAAAACTTTGCCCGGTACGAAATGTACCGGGCAAGTTACTAATACACACCACAAAAAAATGAAAAGAGTATATCGCGTTTTATGCAATATCAATTCTATACACAAATAAACCTTCCAATACTTAAAACAGCATTAAAGAAAGATTAGAATTTGCTTAAAATCAGCAAAGAAGACTACCTAATACCTGAAACTATTCCTTCTTTATCAATTTCAGAATACCGTCCACATAAACTCGTTCATTACTCAATCGAGGCACTTTATGCTGACCGCCCAGTTGGCCTCTCTCACGCATCCACTGGTAAAAGGTCCCGCGGGGCGCTAGGTGTATCACTGGCGGTAGTAAGGCCATATCCTTGTATCTTTTCGCATCGTAGTCTGAATTAACCTCTTTTAGCTTTTCATCCAGAACCCGAGCAAAACGCTGCAAATTATCGGGTGGCGTTTCAAATTCCATGATCCACTCATGCCCCCCCTTACCACTTTCGTCCATGTAAATGGGTGCTGCCGTATATTCCTTAATTTTAGCACCAGTCTGCTTGCAGGCTTCTGAAATGGAGGTATCCGCATTTTCGACAATGACTTCCTCCCCAAATGCATTTATAAAATGTTTCGTACGACCACTTACCTTAACTCGAAAGGGGTATTTACTAGTAAATTTGATCGTATCTCCAATTTGGTAACGCCAAAGTCCGGCATTGGTAGAAATTACCAAAGCATAATTGGTATCTAACTCTACCTCGTCTAAAGGGACTGTCTTGGGAAATTTCTTATGCATTTCACTGGTGGGCACAAATTCATAATAAATCCCATAATCCAGCATCAATAACATTTCTCCGACCTTCGATAAATCGTCTTGGACAGCAATATATCCTTCAGAAGCATTGTAGACTTCCATATAATCAACTGCCTCGGAGGGGAAATATTTGGTTCTAAAAAGTTCTCTGTAGGGGGTAAAGGAAACGGCACCATGTACAAAAAGTTGAAAATTCGGCCAGACCTCCAACATATTCTTAGCGCCTTTCTTTTCCATGATCCGGTCGAGTAATACAATTGCCCAAGTCGGCACACCCAGCAAATTGGTCACATTTTCATCCTGGCAAACCTCGACCATTTTCCCTATTTTTTCTTCCCACTCGCTAATCAAGGCAATATCCAGGGGAGGTGTTCTTAGATATTGTGCCCAGCCAGGCAGGTTATTGACAATGATGGCGGATATATCACCTGCCTTTGTATCCGGATTATAGGGATTGGCATGAAGTGCGCCCCCTATCGAAAGTCCCTTCCCGGTAAATACGGTCGTGTCAGGACGATTATAGGAGTAAAGTGTGAGTAGATCTTTTCCTCCTTTATAATGGCATTCTTCTAATGACTCTTCCGAAACGGGGATGTATTTACTACGAGCGTTGGTCGTACCCGAAGATTTCGAAAACCATTCGGTAGCCGTTGGCCATAATACATTGGGCTCTCCCTTCAGCACTCGCTCAATATAAGGAAACAAATCTTCATAGGTTGATACAGGAACTTGTTCAGCAAACTCCTGAGCCGTCTTAATTTGTCCGTAATTATATCGGGTACCCCAATCGGTAAACCGGGCGGTTTGGATTAACTCGTCCAGTACAGATTGTTGCGTTTCGATCGGATATTTTTTAAAAAATTCGATCCGCTCTAGACGCTTTTTCATAAACCAAATTACGATATCATTGATTAGCTTCATTAAAGTCGTGCTGATTGATAAAATAAAAGGTTAACCTTGTATCTGCAGGTTTTCCGAGACACAAAATTAACCGATTAATTAAAAGTGGTAGTAAATTTACTAGCCTTTGAGTTTCCTATAGAGAAATAGTAGTAGAATCGAACCTAGAACAGCGATTATAAAACTTCCGAAATTAAAACCGTCGACTGCGCCCCAGCCTAAAAATGTAGCTATAAATCCTCCCACAACGGCACCTAAAATGCCGATGATGATGGTAACAAAAAAACCTCCCGGATCCTTACCAGGATGTAAGAGTTTGGCTATGGCACCGGCGATGAGTCCGAAAATGATCCACGATAAGATTCCCATTGTGCTTTTGTTTTGATGAATACTAAGTACAAAAGCAACATACAAAAATTTTCGGACAAAACTTGTTTACTACAATT
>JBAYRB010000540.1:0-2754 GCA_041676905.1 Spirosomataceae bacterium | reverse complement strand
ATAAAGGGAATTTAATATGGAAAGTATCGGGGAAACAAGATAACCCGTACCAAATAGAACATGACGAACTTTTTGCAGCTATTCGCGGTGCAAAATATATAAATGACACGGAATGGGGAGCAAAAAGCACAATGGCAACGATTATGGGTAGGATGGCCTCTCATTCGGGACAATTAATTGAATGGGACGCAGCGATTAATTCAACTGAAAGCATTGTGCCGCCGGTCCTTGCCTGGGATGCGCCTCCATTGTCACTACCCGACGAAAATGGAAATTATCGGGTGCCGGTTCCAGGAATTGATCGCGTATAAAAAATCCTCATATACAAATAAAATTTGGGTGGTTTAGCCGAAGCCGAACCACCCAAATTTTATTTAATGTTCTTGGTTTTAAGGCCAATATTCACTGATTTTTCTTCGCAAGAAGGCAACACTCCTTTCAAGTTGATCCATTCCATCGACACCATCCTCAATGCTGATCCAATTGTCGAAACCGACTCTTTTAAGCTCTGTGAAGATCGCATCGTAGTCGTTTAGCCCTTTTCCAATTTCACCGTGACTGAGACGTTTCGCATAGCCTTGTGCTCCGCCTTCCTCTCTTCTAAGATCTTCTAAGGTTCCTTCTTTTAGATAGCGATCACTGGCATGCATGGTAACTACCCGGTGAGAAACCTTTTTGAGCAACTCCAGTGGGTCTTCTCCGGCTAAATAGGTATTACTGGGGTCGTAATTGACCCCAAAGTTCGGATGATCAATCTTGTCGACCAAACGGCTGAATATGTCCATCTTCTGGGCGAATTCCGGATATTCCCAAAAATCGTCCTTGTAGTGATTTTCCAGAATTAGCGTAACTCCTTTCGATTGAGCGTAGGGAAGACATTCCTCAATGCACATCGCAGCAAGGTCAATACCTTCTTCAATAGACAATTCAGGACGTTTCTGACCCGATAAGACTCGGCAATAGGAACCGCCCAGTTCATAGGTCATATCGATCCAATATTTCTCCTTTTCGATCTCTTGCTTTCTGAAATCTTTATCCGGATGGGTGAAATCGGGTGAACAACACATCATGGGAATGGATTTCCCGTGGGCTTCCACCTGCTCGCGAAAACGAGCCCAATTCCGGTGATCTTCCATTTCTAAAAAACCTGCATACCACTCCAGACCATCGATATCCAATTTCACGGCGAGTTCGATCCATTCCGACAATTTCATGGATCCATCTTTACAAAGGGCTTGCATAAATGCCTTAGGAAAGGCGGCTAATTTGGGCATATTTTAATAGGGTTTCTAAGCTAGTTTAATATTATACGCAGTGTTATTTCTAAAAAGCGGCTCCTAACTCGGTTCTTTTTTAGGTTTAAACTTAAAGATCGAACACACCAAGATCTTTAGGCGGGTTACGGCCAATCAAAGGATGTTGTTCGAGTTCGACGACCTGGGCACTAATGGGTCCACATTCATCTGAGAGCCAGTATACAGCAGCGGCGGCTATTTCCTCGGGACGTAAGATACGACCCGCCGGTGCAATCACCTTGGGGAGTTTGGTATCCCAATCATCTGAAAATCCCTCTTCCTTCTTGATGCGTTGTTCGTTTTCGGTGAGTACCCAACCGGGATTGATTTGGTTGACTCTAACGAGATAATCTCGATGCAACGCGTCTCCTAGGTTTCGCGTCAGGGTCTGAAGGGCGCCCTTCGAAACACTGTAACCCAATAAATTAGGCTCTCCGCAATAGGCATTAACTGAGCCAATATTTAATACACAACCTTTCGTCGCAGTCAAATACGGCAGTGCCGCTTGGATCATCGCTAACGGTGCCAGGGTGTTTATCTCTAAAATTTGGCGTAGTAAAGGTAGGGTCGTGGTGGAGATATCTGACCCTTTCACTAAAGCTGCATTGTTAACAACAGCGTGGAGCAGTCCAAACCGATCAATCGCCTTAGTTACCAGTCGGGTAGGGGCACCTTCTAAAGTTAGATCTTCGATATGTAATACGGCGTTTTCTTCGCCTAGCTCCTCGACCAACTCCTGACCTAGATTCTCATCCAGACCATGAACAACCACCTTACCTCCCTCCTTTACAATTTTCCGGGCAATCGCTTTACCTATTCCCGTACAGCTTCCAGTTACAATAATTACTTTATCCTTCAGTCTCATCTTAGAATTTCAATCGGGAAACGGATGCTTTGGTTAAATGGGTACTATTTATACGGGACGCAATACGCTTTTTACAACTTCCCCGTGGTGCATTTTTTCGAAGGCTTCTTTCCATTCGGTAATAGACCAAACGCCTCCGATGATGGGTTTTACGTCCAGTTTACCGATTGCGAGTAGGGCGATGACCCTTTCCCAAATAGGCCAATTATGACTGAAACTACCTTGTAAGGTTACATTTTTTTGGACCAATGGGTCGAGATTGAATCCCAAGGGTTGAGGTCCCCAGCCTACTTTTGAAATATGCCCATTCGGTCTTATCCATTCTAGGGCAAGTTTCAACGTAATACTAGCACCCGCTGCGTCGATGATGCAGTCTGCACCCAGTCCATCTCTTTCGAAAGCCCATTCCTTGGCATTGCCAACGATGGAGGTAACGCCGTATTGTTCCGCAATAGAAAGGCGGTTCCGGTCTGATTCCAGTCCTACGATGGCTACATCGGCACCACATAACGCTGACATGGCTGCACAAAGAATCCCAATGGTTCCCGGGCCAATGACGATGACACGGTCACCGGGGCGAATGTGGGCGTTGCT
>JBAYRB010000539.1:0-2755 GCA_041676905.1 Spirosomataceae bacterium | reverse complement strand
TTTTAACGTAACGGTTAGGAGTTTCTAAATAAATCGTGTTCTCGTTGTATTCTTGAAATGTAAAATTTCGCTGTCCGATTAATCCGTGTGAAAGAAATAAAAAGAAAAGTACCGTCGTAAGTCGTAGCATGTGTCGTAGTCTTTTTCCAACGTCAAGTGAATAAATGAATGATTTTCGGGAGGTAGAGGAGCATTCCTGTGATCAGGGATGCAAGGGCGGTGATCAGGACGCCCCCTGCTGCGATGTCTTTCAGCGTACCAATCATCGGGTGGTGTTCTGCAGAAACCAGATCGGCTAGTTTTTCAAGGGCGCTATTAAAAGCTTCTGCGGCCAAGACGAGGGCTATCTGGAGGATGAGAATGCACCATTCTATTCGATCGAAGTCGAGTAAAAAAGCCAACATCACCGCTATAACCCCTGCGATCAGATGGATTTTGGCGTTATTTTCTGTTCGAAACAAAGCCAAAATCCCTTTGAAAGCAAAGTGAAAACTCCGTAGGGCTTTGGCTATATCGGGCATAGATTTATTTCTTTTTTGAGAATTCTTTCATCATCGCCCACTCACGCCCCGGGTATTTAACTTTAAATTTCTCGAGACACCCCCGGTCTTGAAGCGTAATGTAGGCAGTTTTCCCATTCGACCCCCCGAAGCAGATATTGGATACTTTTGCGCCCTTTGTTTTAATCGTACGCAAGATCTGTCCCTCCGGCGACACCATGACCACCTCGCCTTTATCATAACGTGTGACGTACAGATTTCCTTTTACATCGCAACGCATTCCATCGAGCAAGCCATCTTGAAAGGAGATCAATAGCCTTTTGTTTGACAGGGTTCCGTCTTCAGCTAAGTCGAAGGCCCAAACGTTGCGTTGGGTACTTTCATTTACATACAAAATTTTCTCGTCAGGACTGACTTCGATGCCGTTGGTAGTACCCATATTTTCGGCCACTTTTCTGGCTTTTCCTTGTGGGTTTACATGCCAAACCTGGCCGTTGCCTTTTTCCCAATTAGGGTCTGAGCAAAAGATTTGACCGGTACGGGTAATGGCCAGGTCATTGGGCTGATTCATTTCAGGTTCGTGGACATGTTCGGTAACTTCACGAGTTTCCAGATCGGCCTTCAGCACTTTATGCCCTGTAAAGTCGGCTATGTAAAAAGTGTTTTTATCGCCGAAACGAATCCCATTACCGGTGCTGTTTTTGGGTAGGGTAATAAAGAAACTGGTATTGCCGCGCCGGTCGATTTGCGCGATGGTTCCATCTTGGGCGAAATTGACGGCATAGACTTTTCCATCGGCATCTACGGCTGGTCCTTCACAATTTTTGGTAAATTCTCCTTGTGCAGTAAAATCTTTGGTGTCTTGTGCGTAAAGAGTACTTCCCAGTAGAAGGCAAGGTAGGAGAAGGTTGATTTTTGACATAAAAAGGTGGGGATTATATTCCAAAAGTTAAGGCAATATCACAGAAATAAATACTTCTGTCAACCCCCCATTACACTTCTCTCCATTTGATCACACAGCCTATGGCTTTGGTCATAGGTGTTCCTACGGGTTTTCCCATCAAAAGATTACTGACGGCCTCCTCCACATAGCGCCGGTTAACTCCCGATGGATCCTGTGGGTTGTCGTCTATGGCCCCGATGTATTCGACCGTGAATTTGCCATCGTTATTTTTCAAGATAAAGACATGGGGTGTTTTAGTGGCACCGAACCTACGAGCCACGTCCTGGGCATCGTCGGCTAAATAAGGGAACGTATATCCTCTTGCCAGGGCGCGTTGCTGCATTTTTTCAAACGTGTCATCCTCGTAGGCGAGAGGGTCGGTGGGATTGATGGCCACGACAGGAAAACCCTGGGGGCGGAATTTGGCATCGAGGGCGATGATCCGGTCTTCGTAGGCTTTGGCGAATGGACAATGATTACAGGTAAAAACAACGATCAAGCCTTTTCCCGATGCATAATCGGATAGGGAAACTTGCTGATTATTAATGTTTTTAAGGGAAAACTCCGCTACTTCACTTTTAACTTGGTATCCACCGAGAGACTGCACATCGCGGGTAGTCTCCGTATAGGGGTCATCTACCGTGCGTTGGTCTGACATCAGGAGCCCTACCCAGGCAGTAGCCACCACCAGACCGGTACCAACGACCATTGCGACGATATAGGGTACTCCATTTTTAAAACTATTTTTCATGCTCTTTACAAACTATTCAGCTTTCTGGCAAGAACGCGTTTTTAGGAAGGGGTTATTAATTGCAAAGGAAGAACAATAATCGGTCATCAAATGTTTCGTTTTCGAATACTTTACCGTCAACACTGTGAATTTCCTTAAAAATCGTACCAATCTGGTCAAGTGGTGCAAAAATTGGATGTAACTAACTAGCGTTTCGTTGTTCAATGCAAGCTTAAACAGGATGATCGGTCCTCATGCCAACCAACCAAAACTTTAAATTAGAAAAATTTTAATGTATTACCATAAGAAGTCTAAGATTTCCACTCGTTGTGATATTCAAGGCACATTTTTATGTCTACTCTAGTAGTTAAAAACGGTGGAGTGGGGGCATTTGGGGAGAAAATTGGGGGCTATTTTGGGCAGTTACGGTATGTTAATGTGGCTCTAGCCTTGGGAGGTGTTAAAACTTTTGCCTTTGATTTGAAAATAAATAGGGGTTGAATGTTGAGTAATTCACTGGTTATATGTACTTTTGCCGCTTAATTTCTAAAACTTATAAGTTTAACAAACATGTACGCAATC
>JBAYRB010000538.1:0-2773 GCA_041676905.1 Spirosomataceae bacterium | reverse complement strand
GGCGATTGTCGGGTTTGACAAAGGCATAACGCCCCCCGTGTTTGAGTACGCCGACAATATTTTGTTTGGCCGGACTCAATATAGCTGTTACGCGTCCTTGGTCATGACTATTCCTGCGACGCCCATACAATTGCACTTTCACCTGGTCTCCGTCAATGGCACCTCGCAGATCATCCGTATCAACGTAGATATCGCTTTCTAATCCTTCAACCACCACATAAGCATACGCCCGGTTGACATGTTCTACCGTTCCAATGAACTCATCGGAGTGCAGCGCCTTGGATTTTCTTTGCTTTGGGTGGCTTACGTCCTCGATTTCAATTTTACGGGATGGTTCTGTGGCATTTTCATGCCAACGGAAAAGTCCCTCCTGATTAGGGATTATTTTGCCTTCTAAAACTAGTTCCTGGAAAACTTCCTGATACAAGAGGTAAAGTTTTGGATCGCGGATATTCAACCCGTCGATAATATTCTGATACCGAAACCATGGTCCGGGTAAATGCTTAGCAATATTTTGTATCTCTTCTTTTATCGTTTGGGTTAATTCCGAAAAATATTCCCAAACCGATGACGAAGTTGTTTTTTTTCGTGATGAAGCGTTTTTTTCTTTTTTCTTTCTACTCATATGATTTGATAAGGCTCGGTTTCGATTATTAAAACCGAGGACAAATGGTTTAAACTAAAGGGAAGTGGGATAGGAAAACCGGTTAGGTCAATGCACCCCTCCTCGTTTAGTCGGATTAAAGATAATTATTTTGGTGGCGTTCGAGGTTCTAAAAATTTCAGGTTGTCAATATTTCCGATCAGAGGTAGGGATCAACCTGTCACTCTGATGATATTCTCTTCTTTAATAATGGGTTGTAAGTGCATTTTGAGATAAAGTTGAGTCAGGACGACTACGTCTTCCCTGCAGTAACGACTAATTTTCTCAATATCTTTTTCTTCATAGTAAACACGAGTTACCTGATCGCCACTCATTTCATCTTTACTGCTATGCACACCGAATACGGCAGCTAATAAGTCCAGGGAAGTATAAGCTTTGAAATCTCCAAACTTCCATAACTCCATCGTGTCTTGATGGAGAATCTCCCAGGGCTTCTTACCCGACAATTGCAAGGCTGGTGGTAACTCTAAGCCATTGATTAACATCCTTCTACAAAGATAGGGAAAGTCGAACTCCTTCCCGTTGTGAGCACATAGAATGAGCTGATCCGGACGATAACGCTCGATGATATTTTTGAAATTAAGAAGAATTTCTACCTCCTTGTCACCGCCGAAAGACATCACTTTTAAGGCAGGCTCGTCTTTTTCATTGAAAAAAACGCCACCGAAAGCGATACAGGCAATACGTCCGAATTCGGCTGAAATGCCGGCTTGTTCATAATAGAGGTCCTGATTACTCCAAGATTCAAATTCTGCCCGTTTTCGGATCACATCAGCACGTTTATCCCAGAGCTGCTGTAATCGTTCCGGCATTTGCTCAAAGGCTGGATAGCCCGCAATAGTTTCTATATCGATAAAAAGTACGTTTTTTATTTTTTTACGAAATTCAGGAGACATGTTTTGAAGGTTGTAAATGGGATGAATAGTGTGTTGGAAAACAGGTTAAAGGGGGGAGGTTTAGACGAATATGCTAACAAAGATAATCTTTTTTAGGAGATTTCTACTTCTTTCCTCTGCGCGATTGGCTGCCAAAGCCTGATCGAGTTTACTCAGCAATAAGCTCCATTTCAAAAAGATCGGCCAAATGTTTTCTAAGTAAATCGGCAACTTCGGCAACAGCAATGGGACGCGCTAATTCCAATTGCATTGAAGTGACAGCTTTATCACTGATACCGCAGGGAACGATATGGTTAAAATAGGAGAGGTCGGGGTTGACATTTAAGGCAAACCCGTGCATGGTTACCCAGCGACTGGTTTTTACGCCGATAGCACATATTTTCCGAGGACTTGTCTGACCGTCATAACCCAGCCATACCCCGGTCAGTCCGGGAATTCGACCTGCATCAAGACGGAAATCGGATAGGGTCCGGATCACTGCTTCCTCCAACGTTCGAATGTAACGGTGAATGTCGGTGAAGAAATTATCTAAATCCAGAATCGGATACCCTACCAATTGGCCAGGACCATGATAGGTGATATCACCCCCCCGATTGATACGATAATATTCGACCTTTTTTTCTTTGCGATGATCGGAATCCAAAAGTAAATGTTCTTCCTTTCCACTCTTCCCAAGTGTATAAACGTGAGGATGTTGACAAAATAAAAGATAGTTTGAGGTTGGTTTTTGACGGGATGGATCTAAATTCCGATTCGTAATTTTCTGTTCAACAGTAGCGGAAAACACTTTTTCCTGATAGTCCCAAGCATCCTTATAATCGATGATGCCTAAGTCACGGAAGTACACTTTCTTATTTTTCACTAAATACATTTAGATTTTCAGCACGAGCTATCGTATTCGAAAATAAAACAAGATATTTACGAAAAATATTCCATACTATACAAAACTCTTTCAATCATGACAACCCATCTAGACACAGGATCCTGGGGAGAGGAGCAAGCTGAACATTTCCTAAAAAGCAAGGGCTATACCCTTCTATTTAAAAATTACCGTTACCAACATGCTGAAATTGACTTAATTGTGGAAAAAGGTCGTTTGTTGGTATTTGTGGAAGTAAAAACACGCAGATGGACGGCTTTCGGTTTGCCGGAAACGTTCGTGAACGCTTCGAAAGTTCGGCTTTTAAAAAAGGCGGCTGAACATTTTATTTTC
>JBAYRB010000537.1:0-2778 GCA_041676905.1 Spirosomataceae bacterium | reverse complement strand
TTTATATTCCGTGTAATATTAAACTCTGTGGTCCATTTCAATTCCCCATTGGTATTTTGGCTTGTAATGGAAAACTCAATACCCTTGTTACTCACCTTTCCGATATTACCTTGAATGTTTCCATACCCGGTCGTCAAAGGAATAGGCTCCGAGTAAAGCAACTTGTCGGTTAGGTTTCGGTAAACATCAGCGGTAATCTGAACCCGGTTATCGAACAACGATGCGTCTACGCCGATATTTATTTCATTCGTCCGCTCCCACTGTAAATTAGCGTTGGGCAATCGGGCGGGGCCTACGCCTGTATTACCGTTGTAAACGGCACTAGCCCAGGTTCCTAAATACTGAAAATTCCCGATTCTTTCATTTCCGGTAAAACCGTAACTAGCGCGTAATTTTAAATCATCCAATTGGTGGAAATTGTCCATAAACGCTTCCTCTGACAAACGCCAACCAAGAGAAAAAGAGGGGAAATACCCGAACCGACGGTTTTTTCCAAAACGGGAAGAACCATCGGCGCGCATCGTCGCTCCCAGCAAATATTTATCCTGATAGTCGTATTTCGCTTCGCCAAAAAAAGATACCAGCCCCGACTGCCCATAAAACGAACCTCCCTGGTCGACGACTCCGGCTGAATTAATATAGGTAAATTGATTATTGGGGAACATCCTTCCTGAAACCCAAGACTCACGCCCCTGGGAGTGAAGGATCTCATTTCCCAATAAGAGATTCAAATTATGACTTTCGCCGAAATTTTTGAAGTAGGTTAACACATTGGAATTGGTCAGCGTATAGCGCGTAGTTGTACTATATACACCATATCCTTTGCCCCCCACCGAGGGGAGGTATCCACCAATGGCTGTTGTAGATGGTTCATATTGGTCTTCCTCGGAATTATTGTAATCGATACTGGCTCGAGAGCGGAATTTTAGATCTTTAGCCAATAAAATGTCGACATTTAATCCCCCGATGATTTTAAGTCCATAGGTACGGAAACGGGGGAATAAGGCTTGTCCCACTGGGTTGAAGTTGGGAAATTCGGCATAGTTGGGGTCGTTAGGCACATAAATTCGACCGAATTCATCGTAAGGACTGTAGTAGGGTAAACTTTTAATTGCCCCTGAATAAACGCCATCCAAAAAATTATCGCCTTTTACCCGATCGTTTTGGGAAAAGGAAATATTTACGTTCGATCCAAACTTCAGTCGATGATTGACAGTATGGTCTAGATTTAACGCTCCCGTATAACGAGTAAATCGGTTATTGAGTTGTACACCTTCCTCATCACGTAAGCCCCCACTGAAATAGAAACGGGTCTTTTCAGTACCGCCACTAGCCGTCAATTGATACTGTTGAAGAATCCCTCTTCGTAGTACTTCAGATATCCAATCGGTATCGACCAGGTCAGTCACTCCAGGGATCAATCCAAGTTCATCCGGATTCTGACCGGCGGCTAATACCGCTTCTCGCTGAAGTTCAACCAATTGGGACGAGTTCATTAATTTCGGACGGCCTACTAATTCCACAATTCCTCGTTGTACATCGGCGGTTACGGTAGTCTTGTTGTTTCGCCCTCTTTTTGTGGTAATTACCACCACCCCATTCGCTCCACGGGATCCGTAAATGGCTTTGGCTGAGGCATCTTTCAAGACTTCGATGTTTTCTATATCGTTGGGATTGACCACCGCTAGGGAGTTGTCATTCTGGCCACCAAAATCTCGCGCCGTAATATTTCCATCAAATACAGGTGTACCATCGACAATAAACAAGGGTCGATTGGATGCAGAAATGGAGGTATTCCCCCTAATTCTAATCGCAATACCACCCCCGGGTGTTCCGGACGACTGACTTACTTGAACACCAGCCGCCTGGCCTTGCAAAGCCTGGTCGAAGCCTGTCACCGGTAGGTCTTTAAAACGCTCACTTTTGATAGAAGAAATAGAACCTATAACGTCCCTCCTTTGCAACTCGTGGTAACCGGTTATAACCACCTGTGTCAATTCCGTTTGCCCCTCTTCCATGATCACATTTACGACCGATCTCCCTGAACCCACTGTGATTTCCTGGGTTTCCAAACCCACAAATGAAAAGATGAGCACGTTTGAACCCGACGGTACCTGGAGGGTATAATTCCCTTCCAAATCAGTCGTGGTACCGATGTTCGTTCCTTTCACTAAAATGGACACTCCCGGCAAAGTACTCCCATCAGTCGCCAGGGTCACCTTTCCACTAATGGAGCGATTTTGAGCTGACAGCTCTCGAGAAAAAAGAAAAGTCAGGGACAGGATACCCAAAAAAAGGATAAGGTTTTTATTCATTCCTCAGAGCAGCTATTTTAGTCTCTTCCGTTAATCAGCGCAACCCGTAACAGGGAGTTTAACTTTCAAATACGTACCAATTTTAGGGTTTGTTGCGTCTTTTCTTACGCTTGGAAAGTGAAATTTAGATAAAAGTTTTAGAAAACCTGCGTTTGTCTTACAATTTCCCTTGTTAAAAAGTAGGGTGACGCCTGTTTTTTAACCCTGAAGATGTAGTTTTGTTCGGCGTTAGTGAGCGGCTCGATCCCGTAAATCTGGGAAAACTTAACTGAGCCACACCTATTTTGTC
The DNA here is from genome assembly GCA_041676905.1 of Spirosomataceae bacterium. Classification (GTDB taxonomy): domain Bacteria; phylum Bacteroidota; class Bacteroidia; order Cytophagales; family Spirosomataceae; genus Ravibacter. The sequence goes on along the minus strand of JBAYRB010000537.1, from coordinate 174 downwards.
CGTAGAGGCTTATGAATCAAAACGAATTAACCGACCGAGATTTTTGGATTAACTATTGGCAAAGCAAACCTGATCTGGTATTTGAAATACCCCCCCAATTCCCTTTTGTTAAAGAGCTGGATAGTTTGGTAAAAACCCACCGGATAAAAACCCTTCTCGAAATTGGCGGTTTCC
>JBAYRB010000536.1:0-2781 GCA_041676905.1 Spirosomataceae bacterium | reverse complement strand
GGAGTGGGTCGACGGATGGCTTATTATAAAGAAAAGGCGCTTCCGTTAGCCGTTGAAGCAGCGAATGCCTGTCTGAACAATGCGGATACAGAAGTAATAACCATAACTCACTTAATTGTAGTAAGTTGCACAGGAATGTATGCCCCTGGTCTAGACATCGAACTGGTTCAAACCATGGGCATGCGTGGAAATGTAGAGCGCACCTGTATCAACTTTATGGGTTGTTATGCTGCATTTAATGCGTTAAAGGTGGCTGCATCCATAACCCAGGCAAACCCAGATGCCCGGGTATTAATTGTCTGTGTGGAGTTATGCTCCTTGCATTTTCAGAAAGAAGGAGCTGAGGCCAGTAATCTGATTACCAACATGTTATTCGGAGACGGGGCCTCAGCGGCACTAATAGAAGGCAAAAAGAAAGAGGGAAGGTTAACGTTGGCTATGATCAACTTCGCCTCGGACCTAATTCCGGAGGGAGCATCGGACATGACCTGGGAAATATCGGATTTCGGTTTTGTAATGAATTTGACCAACAAAGTGCCTGGCATGTTGTCGAAAGGGGTAGAAAGCGTATTCAATCAATTAAACGATCAAAATGTATATATCGACCATTATGTTTTTCATCCGGGAGGGCCACGAGTTTTAGAAGCCTTACAAGCAGCTTGTCACTTGGAGAACGCAGCACTAAATGGGTCTTATGAAATATTGAAAGAATACGGAAATATGTCTTCGGCCACCCTCTTTTTTATTTTGCAACGCTTAATGCGCAACGCTGGCGTAAAATCGGGAGAGTATATACTGTCCGCGGCCTTCGGTCCGGGGCTAACTTGTGAGTCTGCTTTATTAAGAGTAACCAATTAAAAATAACCTGGACCGGTCCTCCCTCCACAGCACAGCTTATGTATTAAATCTGTCACTCAAGGAATTCAGCCCGTCTTATGAAATGATTTCGTTTATCTTTGCAGACTGATAACGAAAAAATCGACTTATGCTTTCCAATGAATTTTACTTCTTTGCTGGATTTATCGCAGTCATACTATTACTTCTTTTACTTGACCTAGGTGTATTCAGCAAGGACGATCATGAGGTCAAATTTAAAGAAGCAGCGCTCTGGACCTCGATATGGGTAGCAATGTCGGTCGGATTCTACTTTATCATTAGAACGCATGGAGATCTGATTCACGGCGTCGATAATTTTGATGATCTATATCGAATTACTCAAAAATACGCCCCTCACCTAACCCTCATTCCGGGCAATTTTGTAGAAAGTATGGAAATATACCGGGTCAACATGGCTACGGAATACTTGACCGGTTATTTACTCGAATATGCGCTTTCCATTGACAATATCTTTGTCATTATTCTGATTTTTACCTCTTTTAATGTTGCTCCGAAATATTATAAGAAAGTCCTTTTTTGGGGGGTATTAGGGGCGATCGTCATGCGATTCGCCTTCATATTTTTGGGTTCGGCACTGATTCAGAAATTTTCCTGGATCATGTACTTATTCGGATTGCTCCTCGTCTATCAAGGTGGAAAGATCTTTTTTGAAAAAGATGAGGATGAGACCATAGATCCGGGTAAACATCCTGTGGTTCGCTTTGCATCTCGTTATCTGCCCGTCTTTCCAAGGTATGTACAAGAGCATTTTTTCGTAAGGACAAAGGCAGGTAAGTTTTATTTTACGCCTTTATTTGTCGTTGTTCTCATTATTGAATTTACGGACCTCATTTTTGCCGTGGATTCCGTTCCGGCTGTTTTTGCGGTTACAAAAGACCCTTACGTGGTCTTCTTCTCCAATATTTTTGCGATAATGGGTTTGCGTTCTATGTTCTTTTTCTTGAGCAATATCGTCGGCTTATTCCGTTTCCTGAAATATGGTTTAGGAGTGCTATTGGTATTCATCGGATGTAAAATGCTGGCGCACGAGTACTTGAAATCGATCGGGTTTGAGACTGTATACTCACTTTATGTCATATTGGGTATTTTGGTAATCAGTATCCTTGCCTCGATTTTTATCCCGGAGAAGAACAAACAAGATAAACCGTCTTAATGGGCATTAGCCCCGCGGGAGAACGTTGGTACGTTTAATGATTTCATTTCCTAAGCCCAAACTTTAGTGCCTTCGGTGCAATTACGGCACATTTCTATTTCACTTCGATCGCGAATGAGTTGTTGACGAAATTGCTTGTAGGTTTCCCCATACCATAGTTCCTGGAACGTTTGTTGGCGAACATCGCCCATTTGGTATTCGGCATCTTTATCAAAACAGCAAGGAACCACGACCCCGTCCCAGGTTATAACGCACGAGTGCCACATCTTCCAGCAATGGTCAAGTAAAGCGTTTTTGATTTTATATTTCCCCGATTGATCCTGGTAGTAACGCGCGTATTTTTCGAGGGTAGGAATTAGGTCAGAGCCATTCTCATAGTCGTAGATCTGAGCTGTTTTGTAGGCCACCTCGTCCACGCCTATTTCCTGTGCAAGCCGTTTGACGTCTTCAATTTGGTGTTCGTTAGGCCGCACAACCAGAAATTGAAAAATAACATGGGGCGTTTTCGACTTTAATTCTTTTTTCCACTTAACTATATTTCGGGCTCCATCTAATACTTTGTGCAGTTTTCCACCGACTCTATATTGTTGATATACTTCTTGTGAGGTGCCATCTATGGAAATAATAAGCCGATCTAGACCTGATTCAACGGTACGCCGGGCTTTGTCGTCCGACAAATAGTGGGCATTAGTCGAAGTCGCTGTATACAATCCCTTGTCAGATGCATATTT
>JBAYRB010000535.1:0-2792 GCA_041676905.1 Spirosomataceae bacterium | reverse complement strand
CAACGGGTAGCGTTCCTAGGCCCGGAAGGTAGTTTTACCCATCAAGCGGCTGAAAGTCGCTTTGGGGGAATGGGCGAGTACCTGGTATTACCAACGATCCGTTCGGTCTTCGATAGTGTCGAAACCGGTAGAGCTGCTTTTGGGGTGGTCCCCATCGAGAATAACCAGGAAGGCATTGTCCCTGAAACCGTCGATTTGCTCCGCGAGAAAGAGCTGATGATTGCTGCCGAAATCTATTTGAGCATACATTTTACGTTAGTGTCAAAATGTGATTCTGTGAAAGACATAAAAAAAATCTTTTCCAAGGACATCGCATTTCGGCAATGTAGTACCTTCTTACGGGAGTATTTTGATGCCAACGAAGTAGAGCTGGTACCCGTCGATTCAACCTCCAAAGCTGCTAAAATGGCAGCGGAGGAAGAAAACTCAGCAGCCATTTGCTCTAGTATTTCAGCTAAATTGATGAATCTGCCCGTGCTGTTCGACAATATCGAAAACAGTGACCAGAATCGGACTCGCTTTCTGATACTGGGTAAAGATTTTATAAACCAACCCTCTGATAACGATAAAACCACGATTATTGCCAATTTACCTCACACCAATACACCCGGCGTTCTCTATCGTTTTTTGAAGGATTTCAACGATAGGGGTATCAATCTAACGAAAATCGAAAGTCGCCCAACCCGAAATGGTTCGGATTTTGGATTTTGGTTTTTCGTGGAATTTGAAGGTAATCGATACGACCCTCCCATTGCGGAAATAATGGATAAACACAAAGGAGATTTAAAATGGCTGGGAAGTTACGTACGAATGGGGTGATACCTAAAAAATGGCAACAATGCCTATCGATCATTTTTATTAGTTCACTCGGGTTTAATCAGGTCATGGGTCAATCCGATTCGATTAGGGTAATGGAATTGGACCAAGTTACCGTCAGTGCCTATGGTAGTTCGAAAAATTTATTGGAGAGTACCGCTTCGGTAGGATTGGTCACTCCGGTCGTTTTACAACGTTTTGCGCCCACCACGTGGACCAATGCTGTTAATACCATCGCAGGGGTACGTATGGAAGAACGTTCACCGGGGAGTTATCGATTTTCGGTCCGGGGTAGCACCCTACGCGCACCCTTTGGAATCCGAAATGTCAAATTCTATTGGAATGGTATTCCTTTTACCGACGTCAATGGAAATACCTTTCTTAATGTCCTGGATTTTGAGGCGGTTAACCGTATGGAAATTATCAAAGGACCTGGAAGTAGTCTCTATGGAGCTGGAACCGGTGGCGTCGTATTGATGAATAGCAGGCCTGGGGAAGCCGGCCGGGGAGCCGTTAGCCAAAGTGTAGGATGGGGGGGATACGATTTTTTCCACCACAACACAAACATACAGATCGGCCAAATGCGTATACAATACGGTCATCAACAGGCTGAGGGTTATCGTAACCAAAGCGCAATGAGGAGGGAAGGAATTAGTTTTAGTACACGAGAAAAGATAGGTGAGAAAGGCACATTGTCGATTCTCGGGTCCTATTCCGATCTATGGTATCAAACACCGGGTGGGTTGAATCAGACACAAATGGAAGAAAATCCAAGGCAAGCCCGTCAAGCTACTCCTACCTTACCGGGGAGTGAAGCACAAAATGCCCGTATTTCCTCAAAATATTTGTTTTTGGGTGCTGCCTATGGTCTAAAACTATCCGATGCTTGGTCACAAGAAACCAGTTTATATGTAACGACCAACAATTTTGCCAATCCTTTTATTTCTAATTATGAAAAGCGTGAGGAACACGGCCTAGGAGGTCGAAGCTCCTGGAATTATCAAGCGCATCACGGTAATATTCGTGTCGTGGGAATCAGCGGTTTCGAGTGGCAGACGGGCCGATCGGTTCAGCGTAACTACGATAATTTGGGCGGAGATCCCGGACCCCAACAAACGTCAGAAGACATTACCGCAGTACAAGGTTCCGTTTTCACCCAATGGGAAGTAACGCTCCCCGCGCAATTCACCATGACGGGGGGATTGAGCTACTCAGTCGCCAAGTTTCGCCACGAAACTTATTTTCCAGAGCCCTATGAAAACCTAACCAAAACCTTTGATGGTGCCTTTATGCCGCGGTTTGCGCTAAATAAGGTCTTCAACGATAAATGGTCGGTGACCGGTTCGGTCAGTAGGGGGTTTTCCCCACCTACTTTGCAGGAAGTAAGACCGTCCGCAGGAGGATTTCGTAGGGATTTAGAGGCGGAGACAGGCCTTAACAATGAGCTCACCTTCCGTTATCTCAACTATAAGTGGCTCGCGGAAGTAAGTGCTTATCATTTTGGTCTAAACCAGACCATTGTAAACCGTACGGATGATCAGGGATCCGATTACTTTGTAAATGCTGGTAAAACCCGACAAAGCGGGGTCGAATGGCGAGTCGAATATACGCTCGGCCAAGGTGCTCAAACGAGCAGCAATTTAAAGCTTTGGCATACGGGAACTTACACCCATTATACGTTTAAGGACTATTGGTCGGGAGAAAACGACTTATCCGGCCATTTTCTACCTGGTGTTCCGCGTTTTGAACAAAGTACCGGAGTCGACTGGATGCTTTCAGGGGGAATCAGGGTGTCAGGTACTTATCAATACGGAGGAAGTTTTTACCTAAATGACCTGAATGCGGTAGAAAATAGTCCCTACCATCGGATCAACCTTCGCGCCGCCTGGTACCGGACCTGGGGAAGTCATTTGTTTACGGAACTAAATGTCTCTGCTGAAAAAGTATTTGCGGATATCTATTCATTGGGCTACGAT